>CAXRJY010000022.1:0-2950 GCA_964230915.1 Candidatus Poseidoniaceae archaeon
ATGGGAACCGTCTCTTTGCAACGAAAGCCCTGTCGAGCGCTTACTTCGACATCATCATCTTGACGAATTCTTCGTAGTTGATTTGACCATCGCCATCAACATCGGCTTCAAAAATCATAAGAGAATATGCATCCAAAGATAGAATATTGCCGACAACGAGTGCTCCAGTCTGGTTTACAGAAAGTGCCCCTGGACTACTTTCAAGACCGTAAGCAGATGCTTCTATAGACCACGCCTCCTTTCCCTTGTCGGATTCAGTGGCCAACAAAGCAACTCCCTTCTCGCCTACTCCAGGAATCAGATTGGCGGCTAGAGTGATCGAACCTTCATGACCGATGCTGAATATCGTCAGGTTGTCAGATAACTGATGTACTGAGCCTCCAGAATCATCCCCAGTCCCCCCATATCCACGAGCATGTGCCCATGTGCCATTTTGAAGGTCCAGTATTCCAATGAATGCATCGTGACCGCCTCTGGTCTGTACCGATATCCCGCCAGCAGAAACCCGTTTGGATTGACTACCGTACACGGTCCCTACAACATGCACATTATCGGAATTTACTGAGATATCACTCAGGTGTTCATTACCGGTGCTCTGCAGAAATTTCTGGTTTGAACCTACGTTTGCAATCCATATCAAGTCATAATCTGAATTCAATTTCATCACGATTCCATCTGAATCGTCATCATCAACACCTTGAATCAAGACAGTGCCATTGTATTTCACGCCCTTTTCTGCAAACCCAGAAATCAGGATATTCCCCTCAGAATCGAGTGAAATCGCATTGAATGAGGCATCGCCATGCCAATTCGAAGCAGAACAGCAACTTGTGCTAGCCACAGAGTCCCAGACTCCTGAGTTAGACACATGTGCGATGAAACCGACAGTTCGTGAACCTAGATGAGTTATGGGATGTGCCCCAAAGGTCGATGCTGCATTTGATTGTCCGACAATATATGCTCCATTCTCTGACAAAGACATATCAAAGGCCTCAGCGTATCCAGAGGTTCCATCAGAAATTGCAGCACCCAGAACATTACCATCTGTATCCAATTTTGCAATCAGAACTCTAGACTCTGAATCAGGTGCTGATGCTGCTAGGACCTGTGAACCAATGCTCATCTCACCATGGAAACTTCCAGCAATCCAGATCGTTGAGTTCTCAACCTCCTCACCATCGTTATCAGTTTCTATTGCGACACTATTGACGCTGTCATTGCCAGTACAATCCGCTGTTTGAACCCAAACTACTCCATTACGCAATGAGATTCTAGCCACCAACAAATCGTTTACGCCTTCACTTTCAACCGTCAGAGTCTGATTACCAACGGTGACATTGGCTGCATACCACCCAACCACTATGATCTCTTGCTCATTCAACCAAACAGTGTCACTGATGGAAACGCTCGATGGAAGTGTATCCTCCAAAACGTGCGGGTAAGCAATGAATTTTCCAGCTCCAGGTTGCCCGCCTCCGCCAATTTCTCCAGAAAAATTCTGTTCTCCTACCTCATTGAATACCTCTGATGTAGGTGCTGAAATCTGGACAAGTAGTGCGCAGAGGGTCAGAATAATCATCACAAGAGTGGTTCGCATGGTTGCTTGTGGAAGAGGATATTCTTCAATTGTTTGTCCTATTACTTCTACAATAGGGCTCAATTGCATGTTTCCTATGAAAAGTTGTTTAGATAGACACTTCCTCAATTAAGCCGAGCATAACATGGTATCAGTAGAAAAGCACGCAGAGATTTCAAGTGTACTCACTCCGGATGTCTTCTACCCGGTAGTTCTTGGATTTGCTTTGGCTACAATAATCTGGCATTTTTGGGTACCCCGTTCGTTGAGACGGATTCAAATCGCATTCAATACTGGAGGCGACGATTATGAAGTCCACAGAATCTCTGAAACAGTCTCTGATGCACGCGACCTCTTGGGCATCAAAGGTGCAGGATGGGGAGTTCTTCTCTATCTTATGGCCATCACAGGAGTCATGATTCTGTGCATGGAGATATTAATCAAGCCATTCGAACACAGCATCTATGTTTTCCAGATCATCTTCTTCATGATTGGGGTTCCCATCCTGATTTCACCTGTTTCCTCAATTGCGGCTCAATTCTCACCTAAGGTTGGACACAAACGGAAAGACATTGAAAAAGCACAGAAAAGGAAACTGATGCGCTTCATCGTCGGTGGGTTGGTATTGGCTGGTTCCGTATGGGGAATCAATATCTATTTGCAAGAATCGGGAGCACCGTTTGAGCAGATTGCTGCTTTTACGTTACTCATTCTTCTACTTCCTTCAATCGTTGCATATGGACGTATTCTTGGCTCATGTTGGAATGTTTTGATTCACTCGAAATATCACCGCGCTGCTGGCAGGGTCTCGATTCTATATCCTGAGGCGCCAGGTTTTTGGGCTCGAGTACTAGCAATGATAATTTTCACCAATGCCTTGTTAATGCCCATCACGGCTCTGAATGGAATCATCTCTTGGGGCATTCAATTCTCCGATCTTGAAAGCCTATTCGTTCATTCTGAAAGAGTGCTCGACATGGATGGCTATCAACCGAAAAGCCTGTTGGGAGAAGGTGGACTCATTGGATATTACTTCGTCGAGTTATCTTGGTACATCGACGACTTCACAATCCGAAACCTGGCAACTGCTGCAGTAGTGATATTCTTACTCCTCAATGTCACAATTGTTGGAATTGCGTTCGTCTATGAAGTCGCTCGGTTGATGTTCTTGGGAGCTGCACATATCAGTGGTTCTGGGGGTATTGTTTTTGCAGACCCACGGACCTTACGTTCAGAGAAGAGCCAACAAGCAAGAATCTTGCAATTCTGTTTCATGGGTTTCGCGGGATCTACAGTACTGTTACTGTTGGTATCCATGTTTCACCGTTTCCCTCACTTCCTTCCAGATACAGCAGGTGGTGCAACATGGGTGAA
>CAXRJY010000023.1:0-11163 GCA_964230915.1 Candidatus Poseidoniaceae archaeon
CATTCAATCCAACTGTGCGCCCTTAGCATCGAGTAGTTCGATCATCAGGCCAGCTGCTTTTGCTTGGATGAGAACTTCATCGTGAATCTTGTCGCTGAAATCATCGAGCGCACCCAAAGCGGTTTTCTGTTCAGTGTCGGTGAGTCGGTCGATGACATGGTTGAGTACGCAGGATACGCCGTATGCGTGTCCTACTCGGAAGGCATGGTCGGTGGTTCCAAGTTCTGAATCTTCAGCCTGCATTCGTAGCATCACCTGTTGCGAATATGCAACCATGGCCCCATACAAGGTTTCCATCATCACTGCAGCCTCAAGGTCGGTAAGCAGCGCTTGGATGTTGACCAATGCAGCGTGAACCGCTTGGCCGTAAATCTGGTGTGCACCCAGTATATCTTCAGTCTCCATCTGCATGGCTTGGTCGATAAGTGTCTTCCAGTCGGACATGTTTCTCAAGGGACCCACTAGTGGTTCCACTCATCAATCATCCGCTTCCAAACCACAAAATCTTCATCTTGACCAAATCAGGGCCCTTACAGGGCCCGTCGAGTTTCCGCGTGGTTTCATAAAGGGCGGTCCGGTCCGAGGCTCGCCTCAACACGTCGAGGGAGTCATATGAGCAAGCCAACACGAAAGACGAACCAGAGCCTGGTCGACATGATCGACCTACTCAAGGAGCAGTCGCGTGAGACTGGTGCAGCACTGTGGCGAGACGTCGCACTACGCCTTTCAAGGAGTCGTAGTAATTGGGCCCAGCCGAACCTCAGTCGGCTCAGTCGCCATGCCCCAGAGGGCGCTACAGTCCTCGTTCCGGGCAAGCTGCTGGGTAGCGGAGATATTTCCGGCAAGCCCGTCGTCGCCGCTTACAGTTTCAGCACAGGAGCACGAGACAAGATCGAAGCCGCAGGCGGCAAGGTCCTGAGCCTTGGGGAATTAATGGAACAGAACCCGAGTGGAACGGGGGTGTTTATCCTTGGATGAATCCACTACATTCGTTTACGATGCAACCGACCTGGTAATGGGTCGCCTTGCAAGTATAGTCGCTAAACAACTACTTTCTTCTGCAAGAGCAGGCGTAGAGACTAGAGTGATTATCGTCAATGCAGAAAAGGCCGTTGTTTCAGGCAAGAAGGATTCTGTGATTGAGGAATATTTGACACGCTACAGGTTGAACCATGCGCGTAAGGGACCTTTCTTCCCTAGAATGCCAGATTTGATTCTCAAGAGAAGTGTTCGTGGAATGTTGCCATATCAGCGTAAGAGCAGTGGACGAACCGCATTCAAGGCACTTCGAGTGGAGATTGGTTGCCCATCACATCTTGATGGCGACCTTCCTGATGGGCATGAGATGGGCGATGATTCAATGATACGCCGAGATCTACCTAACAGATGTGTCAGTCTTGGTGAAATCAGTGCCGCTTTGGGTGCCCCAGTACACCGTTGGAATGGAGGTGAGGCTTGATGGCTGCACGTAAGAAGAAGGCAAAGGTCGTGAATAGTAGCGGTAAGCGTAAGACAGCAGTTGCACGTGCTACTGTGAAAGCAGGTAATGGCAGAGTCAGAGTCAACAGCGAACCGATTGCCATCATGCAACCACAATTATCGCGCCGTAAGGCAATGGAACCTCTCATCATAGCCGAAGGAATGGACAGGCTGAAGAAGGTCGATATCAAAATCCATACCCATGGTGGTGGAATAATGGGGCAAACCGATGCCATTCGCACTGCTATTGCACGAGGATTGGTATTCTATAATGGAGGAGCAGAAGGAATCGATGAGGAACTCAAAGAAGAGTACCTCCGTTTCGATCGCAGTCTGGTGGTGAATGATCCACGCCGCAAGGACCCGAAGCATCCACTCGGTCGCGGTGCAAGAAAGAAGAAGCAGAAGTCGTATAGGTGAGGTGTAGAAATGATAATTCCAGTAAGATGTTTTAGTTGTGGTTCAGTGATTGCAGATAAGTGGGAAGCATGGAAAAACCATTTGTCCGCAGGAATGAACGTCTCCGATGCTCTTGACGAAGTAGGATTGATGCGCTATTGCTGCCGCCGTCTCTACGTTTCCCATGTCGATCTCATTGACGAGGTTGCACCATTCTCCACTGCTCAGCATTGAGGGAGAATGATGTTGTCAGGACTCAATGGGCCCGTAGGTTAGCTTGGCCAATACTTGGCGGCTGGGGGCCGTCAGACTCCAGTTCAAATCTGGGCGGGCCCACTTGACATGACTGGATCCATTTTCGATGACCTACGGTCATCGTTCCTGACGAGATGGGGACACGCCTATGAGTAATGGCATGATGCCGATGTCATGCGTCCACGCGAATATCACTCAGCCCTGCTCATCACTGTCTTGATGCTCAGCGCATTGACTACAGCAATGATTCCAGTTTCTGCTACCACACCGGTATCTGGAAGCATTTCAACCAATGTTGAATGGTCCGGAGATATTCTATTGACTGGAGATGTCTATGTCGAACACGGCGTTACACTCAATCTCAAGGCTGG
The DNA here is from genome assembly GCA_964230915.1 of Candidatus Poseidoniaceae archaeon. Taxonomy (GTDB): domain Archaea; phylum Thermoplasmatota; class Poseidoniia; order Poseidoniales; family Poseidoniaceae; genus UBA226. The sequence continues at coordinate 2,505 of CAXRJY010000023.1, forward strand.
GACAGTTGTCAATGCAGATGAATATTCATTGATAGTCAATGGAACGATAACTGGTACTGATGCTCAAATCCTATCTTCATTATCGAGTGATGCTGGAAACCACACGTCTACAGTTGGTATGTGGCCTGGTGTGACGATCAACGTTGGCGGAGATGCCTCATTGACCAGAGTAAACATCAGCAATGCAAAGACGGCTTTGCTTATTCACGGAACAGGAACTCTCGACACCGTATCGATTTCATCATCTTACATTGGAGTTGAGGTGGATGGTTCAGCAACGATTGATGACCTTGGTTGTTCAGCAATTGATTTCGAATGTTTACTGGTTTCAGGAAGTGCAGTATTGAATGGGCTGGTTGCAGATGTTGTAGCATCTGGTGTTGTTTCTTCCGGAGACCTTGATGCGACCAACATCGACATCGATAATGCAGGAACGGGCGTAATGATTTCTGGAGGTACTGGAGACTATTCCAACATCAATGTTGCAGATGCGAGCACGGCAGTTCATGTCCGAGGAGTGACTACTGCAACAATGGATGATATCACAATTTCAAATTCCAACTTAGTGCTTGATGCAGGGGATAGCGATGGCTTCGTATTGAGCAACGTATCTGCAGATGCGGGGCGTGCTATTCGAGGAGAAGGACTGAATTCACTCACTGTCAAGGATTCTTCATTTGATGGCGAGAGAGATGGCTCCTCAATGGTGGATGTCAACAGTGAAGGAACGTTCACACTATCGAATATTGTTCTGAAGAATGCAAGCACAGCCTTCGATTTGAGGGGGAGTGGAACTCATTCCTTGACGTCGATAGATGTTGAAGCCGAAGACTTGGTTCTGAGTGCTACTGGAACGGGCACCGTTTCCATCACGGAAATGATCGGCTCCGCCGAGACTCAGGGAATTCGCATCAGTGGTCCGACTTTAGATGCAGAAGTGGTCAATATCACTGGCGGGCAAAATGCAACATTGGGATTGAGAATCGCAACAGGGACTCATGAAATCGATGAAATCACCTTAAGCAGAACATTTTCTGCTGCTGACACCACTTCACTTGGAGTAGAATTGGTCTGGGCAACCGTGGAATGTGGCATCATGGAAATCGAGGATTTCGCAAACGGGATTCGAGCAGACAGTTCGTCAATGTCATGTGTTGATGTCAGTATGGACTACGGACGAAGTAATGGAATGGAATTGGACGATTCTTCCCTATTCATTTCTGGAACCTTGTCAACCACCCTATTCGATACCGGAGCAACATTGGAGGATGGTTCTACACTTCATATCAATTCATGGAATACAAATCTTCACGATGATGTGATGGAAATCTCATCTGATTGCACTGCAACTGTACGTTTCCTTGAGACTGGAAATACTGCAGGTTTTGATGCAATTGGCGATGGAACTTTGGTTTGGGGTTCAAACAACACTCCTAACCTTGCAATTTCAACAGACCATCATTTGACCGAGACCATGATCAAGACAGTGGATCTTTCAGGGGCTCCATTGGCTGCAGATTTGGTGGTTGAGGGATTCACTTTCACCACAGGAGCTCCAGGTTTGGTGACTGTTCCATTGCGTGATACAGGTAGTCTAGTGGTCGCGACCAGTGGTTCAGCAGGTGCTCAAGCGACTTTGATGGGAGGGGTGGCCAATCAGGAACTCGCCTTACCCAACATTCCAGAAGGAGATTGGCTGATAACCTCCGGCAATCATGTTGTGCTAGGGCCATCTATGGATGGTCAAGGGCATCAACTCAGTGGTAATTTGACGATTGAAACAGGCGCTAGTCTGACCTTGCAGGATTCAGGACTCGTGATGGAGTCTGGAAAGATATTCACTACGGAAGGTACTGGAAAATTGATTGGTGATGGAGGAACATTGTCAGGAGGTGTTGTAGATGTTGATACTCAATCTCCATTCGATGGGCAAGGAGATGGATTGACAGTCGATTCTGATGTGTTCTGGAACTGTTCTTCTCCACCCGTTATCGGTGCAGTATTCTTCAATGCAGGTTTGACTTTGGGAGATGATTGTGAAGTCACTCTCACCAGTGGTTCAATTTCTTCAGATCCTATTCTTGGTACCAACGCGAACCTCTTGATGAGAAGTGTTCTATCCATCACGGTGTTGGATAAAGGAGACCCGGTAGAGGGAGCAACTTTGACCATTGGTGGAGAGAGTTTCAGCAGTGATGCTGATGGTACTGCAACCTATACTACTGATGCTAGAAATATTACTGAAGCAGGAACCACATGGGGTGGCTCAATTACAGTCATCATGCAATCAAGCGGTTTGATGGATATGATGATGTGGGACACCAATTCCAGTCTATCGAAGACATTCCTTGCCTCCACCGTAGAATCAGGAACCCAGGATGATTGGGTGATATTGGAATCGGCATGGAGTCCATATTATCTGGCGGATGATTTGACAATCTCGGAAACTGCAACCCTGACACTTCATGATAATGCTCAATTGGTCGTTGCCAATGATGTCGGCATTACCCTTGAAGGAACAATAACTGCTGGAGCAGGAACCATACAGAGTTCGGGTGCATCGCCATGGGCCGGAATCACGATGGAAGGAGTTCAGGCAAAACTGAATCTTGCATCCACTCATCTTGTTGGTGCTTTGTTACCGGTGGTAGTTAATGGAGGAATGGTTGTTTCTGAGGGCGCTGAAATCGCTTCAGGCACTGATGGCCTTGTTTCTGCAACTTATGCAGGCTCAGCGATCTCGATCACATTGGTCGATACTGATTTGAGATATGGAGGTCAGAATTGTATCAGAGTTGCAGGAACCGGAGTTGAATTGAACATTCAAGACTCCACATTGCAGGAGTGTGGAGACTATGCCCTATGGGCAACTCTCTCAGTTCTGGATATTGATGGACTTGAGATTACAGGGGGTTCCGATTTTGGAATCAGTTTAGCAGATGTTGAAGGAATCATCACCGATGTAAACGCTATTGCGCACAATGGAAGCAATAGTTCAATCAGATTATCAGAGCAAGACGATAATCTAGTCCTCAGAAATTTGGAACTTGCTCCAGGCTCATCAGAAGCGGCATTTTATGCTTCACAGAGCAGATGGATCGAGGTTGATGGGATGACAGTACTTGGCTCACCAGCAATCGAAGTTGATTATTCAGCAGGCTCCCTTTCAGGATTGAACCTGGCTGGTGAGGGCAGTGGAACTGCAATTATTGTTCATCATAATCGTGGTTCAAACTCTCTATCAGTTGATGAATCTGACATTTCAGGCTACTCGGTAGGATTGAGTCTACATGGGCATTCTGGTGATGAGTTCAACCATCCTGTAGAGAGCATCGACAATGTCATCGATTGCACAACGGCAATTGCCAGCGATAGCCTCCCATTCGTTTCAACAGGCGATTCTTTGATGGGTGCAATTGAAATTGATTCAGCAAACGTGGTTGAAGGGAAGTTAGTGAACACCGCTTTCACATCGATCACAGCAACTGGTAATGCGACTGTCATTGCATGGGAAGATTTCTCCATCACTCTAATGATGTATGACACAGGAATTGACGCATCAGCAAGTATTACTGTCTCCAATCCCCACGACGCCTCAACATTCTCATTCACGAATCAAGGCTCGCAGTGGAATCTGATGTTACCAGTATTCGTTGCAGGCTCCAGTGGTTCACATGATTTACAATCAGCTGAATTGTCAGCTTCGGGTCCAGGAAGCCTCCCATTCTCTGCCGACATTGATCTAACTACAGGCTCTGCTAGAACTCTGATATTCAATCTGATAGGGAACACAGCACCAAGTTCCCATATCTCATCACCGGATGCGGATCAGAAATACAGCGTTCTATACAATGTCTCTTTTGTCGGGATAGCCAGTGATGATCAGAGTGAAACATCTGCACTCACACATTTGTGGGAAGTTCAGGACAGTATTGGTGATGTGATTTGGAATTCAGTTGAAGTTTCACCTACATGGGAGAATCTTGAATTCGGTGAATTCTTGGTGCGCTACACGGTTACTGATGAGCATGGCCTTTCAAGCACAGATTCAGTCTCTTTCCAAGTGACCTACCACGATTCCGATGGTGATTGGACGGCTACGTGTGATGAAGAATTTTGGTTCGATTCCACAAATGGAAACAAGTGTGGACATGATTCAGTTGATACTGATGATGATAATGATGGAATCATTGACACATTGGACATCTGGCCTTTGGACCCATGTGCTGATGCTGATGTGGACAACGACCTGCTACCCGATGTTATCGATTGCCCGAGTGGAGTGACTACAGACCTCGTTGAAGATGAAGATGTGAAGAAGACCTCGCACAAATCAAACTCTGAAGAGGAAAGCGCCGACATGGGAATGTTGGTTGCCTTCATGCTGCTGATTGTTGGAGCATTGCTAGTCATCAACAGGATGCGAGCAAGCGAATAGAAATGAGGTGCCGAAAATGGAGCTACCCGATCCCGACCTTGTCGGCGGGCTGATTACCACAGTGGTTGGCATCGTGGTGCTTTGGGATATCTGGGTTCTATGGAGGCGCTTCGACCTAGTACCTCATCTGGGGCCCCTGAAAAATGGAGGATTTGCTTGGGCGAGTACCACCGAACAGGAAATGTCCCGACATTGGTCCAGTATTCTTGCGTTGACAATAATGATGGCGGCACCATGGATACTTGCTGAGACGACTCAAACCGCAGTTTGGTTGGTTGTTGTTTTCGATATATTACTTGGTATCCATATGGCTGGCATGGTGATTCCGAAAAGGTATGCAGCATCTCGAACGCATCTATTTTGTGATGGACAGAAGCATGAGTGGGAGGGCCTTAGATTGGCCTTGAAGCAACCCCGCGGGAGAATTCTGTTGCATCGTAAAGGTTGGAGTATTTTCGCACCCCTTCCTCTTGGAGGGCAAGCAGGAGACCTCTCTTTGGCACGTTTGTGGATCAGTGCAGCAATGCAAGGGTCAGAAGAGTGGGATTTCATGTGCAAGGAATATGCATTCGAAGAAGAATGAGTGCTTTCTCAATGCGATAGTTCATCCACCTATTTCATTTCGCAACTGCATGGATTGGACCCGTAGTAATGATGATTTGTTTGTGAGATTGGACCCTGGTGATGAAATTCATACCTCTCTTCAAGCATTGGCGGATGAATTGAAGATTGATGCTGCAGCAATAACCAGTGGTATTGGTCGTACTCGAGACAATGTGTATGGGCACATGTCAGATGAAGGCATTTATCACAAGGTTTCGATATCCGAAGCCTCAGAATTGATCAGTCTGCAAGGTAATATTGGTCGTTTGAATGATGGGAGTTCATTCACTCATATCCATATGACGATTTCTGACGATGAAATGGGTGTTCATGCAGGGCATTTGTTTGAGGCAACGGTTCATGTTGTTGCAGAGATACATATCAGAATCATGGAGAATGTGATGATGACCAGATGTCCTGTTGAAAATTCTCAGTTTGTTGCTCTTGTATTCGAATGATAAGAAGCGTGAAGAGGGGCGCCTACCACCCCATATCATGGCAGTGCTCATCGAAGGCATAGGGGGCATGACTTGCGGAGGTTGTGCTCTCAATGTCGAGAATGCGTTGCTGACAGTAGAGGGCGTATCTTCAGCGACTGTAGATCATGTTGCAGGAACGGCTCAGATTGACAGCGACGGCAAGTCTTCCAAGGATGAGATGGAATCTGCAATCAGGAATGCTGGCTATGATGTTGGCGCGCCATTGGAATTCGATTGGCGGGACAAGGCAGTTTGGAAACAATCCGCTAACAACACCAAATGGTGTTTGATTGGATGTTCAATCGGTGATTTTGGCACCATCGCCGCTTTCCAGTTTATTTTCACTGAATCTGGGTGGAGTCCTATGATGATCATGGCCTTGGCCATGTTCAATGGAATCATGACATCAATTTCACTTGAGACAGTGATTCTCTCTGCCCAAATGCCTCTGAATGATGCGTTCAGAGTTGCAGTCGGCATGTCATTGATATCGATGCTTGGGATGGAGATGGCGATGAATATTGTTGATTTGATTTTGACCGGAGGAGCCATACTTACATGGTGGGTGATCCTACCAATGTTGATTGCCGGATTCCTTACTCCATGGCCATACAATTATTGGCGATTGAAGAAGTATGGAAAGGCCTGTCATTGAAAATTGCGAGAGGTTTTCAGCCCTCGACGTCATGGCCTATGTATGGCCGGAGACGCGGGTCCTGATACTGCCGATGAAGCAGCGCGAATCGCATGGCTTTCTGAGCAGATTGCTCACCATTCACACCTGTACTATAATTTGGCTACACCGGAACTTAACGATGCAGAATTCGATGCACTGTGGGATGAATTGAAGGTTTTGGATTCAACAAACCCACAATTATCCAGAGTTGGGGCAGATGTTGCTCCCGGTTCTGAGAAAGTTGATCATCTGTTTCCAATGAGAAGTTTGGACAAGGCCACGAGTGATGAGGAGATTGAACACTTTGCTATCGAAACCGCATTAGGTGCAGAACAATTCCTGAGTCAACCAAAACTGGATGGTTCAGCATTGTCATTGGAATATCGCCTTGGCCGCTTGGTCAGGGCAGCCACAAGAGGAAATGGAAACAGGGGAGAGGATGTAACACGGAATGCCAGGAGGATACCGAATATTCCGGAGGATCTTGGAGTTGAGGTTGATGCACATGTTCGGGGAGAAGTGGTGATGGAATTGTCCACTTTCAAAGACAAGTACAGTGATGTCTCACCAAATCCTCGAAACCTTGCCGCTGGAGCATTGCGGCAGAAGAATCTGGAAACTGGAAAAGCGGATGCAGCAGATCTTGTTTTCCAAGCTTATGATGTTAAATTCCCAAGTGAAGAAAAGCGCCATCCGAATGCATTGGAACCTCCGCAGGAGGAGAATGATTCTATGTTGCTGGAATGGTTGCAGAAAACGGGAATCGAAGTAGCACCATGGGATCTCCATGACGGACCAGAATCGATGTGTAGTGCGACTTTGGATTGGAGCAGTAAGAGGGATTCTCATCGTTTTGAGATAGATGGAGTGGTGTTCAAGGTCGATGGTCTTGACAGACGCGAGTTACTGGGAATGACCGCCCACCATCCTCGTTGGGCTTTGGCTTGGAAATTCCCACCTGAAGTTGCAGAGACAGTATTGTTGGGAATTGATTGGCAGACTGGTAGAACAGGAGCCATAACTCCAGTGGCTAGACTAGCACCACAGATGGTTGGCGGAGTGACTGTTGAGAATGCGACATTACACAATGTAGGAGAACTCGAGAGATTGGGAATAAAGATTGGAGATAAGGTCCGTCTTGTTCGTAGAGGCGACGTTATTCCAAAGGTAGAGGCGGTGATAGGTCTGGCAACAGAAAAAGACCTACAAGGTCGAGTTCACGCTGATGGGACCCCGTTCATCGGTGAATTACCCCCTTCGTCTGCAACTGAGATACCAAATTCTTGTCCAGATTGTGAAGGACCAGTGGAATTGGATGGGGCTTTTCTAAGGTGTAATGATCTATCTTGTACTGCACGTACAGTAAGATCCCTGATCTATTGGTGTCAGGCTCTGGAAATGGATGGAATAGGAGAAAAACTTGCAGAACAATTGGATGACAGCGGATTAGTGAGTTCCCTTCCTGATTTGTACACCCTTACCATGGAGCAGCTATCTGGTCTTGACCGTATGGCAGAAAAATCTGCTTCCAATGTACTTTCTGAGATTTCTGCAACGAGGTCTTTGTCCTTGTCGCGTTTCCTTCATGCATTGGGAATGCCAGGTATTGGTCCAGAACTGGCAACATCCCTGTCTCAGGAGATAGGGACGCTGGAGGGTCTCCTGAATCTCGTCAAACAATGGGAAGATGGGGAAGAAGCCGCAATCAACAGATTGGTTTCCATTGAAGGAGTTGGAGAAAAGGTCGCAGAACAATTCTATGGCGGTTTATCCATTCGTTCGGAACTTGTGGGTTCCTTGAGCAAGGTCATTGAAATCATGGCTGAAGGAGCAGCACCAGTTGGTGGTGTATTAGCAGGCAAGTCGTTCTGTGTGACCGGTTCACTCAGTAGAGGGAGAAAAGAAATACAATTGTCCATCAAAGCGGCCGGCGGAAAGGTTGTTTCTTCTGTATCAGGTAATCTGGATTATCTTATTGCAGGAGAGAATGCAGGTAGCAAATTGAGCAAGGCGAAATCTTTGGGCGTAGCGGTTCTTGATGAAGCAGGTTTCAACGAATTGATGGGCGCTTCACCTTCTGAAGAACAGCCACGTACATTGTTTGATTATTGACGGCGAAGGCTACCTTTGATAAATCAAATATTGGACGAGGGGCCATGTTTGTTGGTAAGACCCGTATTCCGATACTCCTAGTTGCATTGTTATTGTTGGCTGTTGCACCATCTATCGAGGGAAAACAAACTGGAAAACACAACAACAGCACTGGCTGCAGTTGTCATTATGCCACTTCCGCAACACCAAACCACGATTTCCCATCTACATACAATCCCGGTCAGACATACAGTATCCAGATCAGTGTAACTGGTGGAGTTGCAGGTACAAATGGCGGTTTTTCTCTTGAAGTTGACAAAGGCAGCTTTTCGAATGCAGGCTCAAGTGTTTCATTCAGTGGACAAAGTGCTA
>CAXRJY010000024.1:0-16101 GCA_964230915.1 Candidatus Poseidoniaceae archaeon
ACAATGGTCGCTCTTGGTTTCCATACCATTCTTCTCAAAGTGGTGGCTGGAATGACGGGTAGTCAATGGGCACATCAGGTATCAGAATCAATCGAATTACAATTGACCTATGGATTGGTCATCTCAGCCTTGCTGTTCCTATTGGTAGTGGCTGCGATGAGATTCGTGGTCCCATGGCAGCGCATTTCAGGGTTCATCGAGCATATTACCAGCAGACAACGCTCATGATCAACGTTTCTGGATGAAACGGCCCCATTTCTCACCCAGTATCAGCACTGCCAATGGCAGTATGCAGATGCTGAATGCCCACATTACTGCTTCAGGCATCGTATTGTTCCGCCACATCCATCTACAAGCGTATATTGCAGCTGCTACCAGCGCTAGAACCCCAAGTCGTTCCAACCACATCGGATGAAAACGTCCCTGTTCAGCAGGCGCATCATTAGACAGAAGATCACCTCAGATCTCGAGGTCAGCCAGATCATCTTCAAGTTCAGAGAGTTCTTGTTCATCCACCAATGGATTGTTGCTGGGTTCCAAATCCTCTCTTCCACGATGCTCCCATTGCGCATCAATACGTGCTAGTTCCTCTTCAATCCAAGCACGCTGGTCGGCTTCACCAGTGGATTCCACCGCTTCGGTTGGAGCCACCATCTGCTTGGCAATCAATTCAGTCTCTGGCTGCGGGTCATCTTCTGGTGGAGGAAGGTTCTCCCACAGTTCTTCGACACTTTCACTTTCTCCAGTTGCTGATGCTACCACTTCAGTATCTGTTTGACTGACTGGGGCTTCACCCATCAGAGAAGAGGTCAACTCCTGCATCGCATCTTCGGCGACCTCTACTGCGGGGGCTCCTCCTGGAACTTCCCATGGTAGTTTTCCACTCTTTTGGAAATCCCACAATGGACCTTGTGGGTCTTCTCCGGTCAGTCCGGTCGCTTCAATCTGAGAAATCAACTCCTCCAGAACCAAGACGGTCTGTTCTAGACGAACCGCTGCACCAGCATCACGCTGGTCGGATTCAAGATAAATCTCATCCAGTGCCATTTGAATCAGGCCTCGTGCTTGGCGAGCAATGTGTGGTAATGCTTCAGGCCGGTTGCAAGAGAGTAGTAGTTCCTCGACCTTTTCACTGGGTGCTCCAAGGCCGCTCAATTGGTCTAGTACTTGGCGTAGACGCCGCAGCATGGTCACCGATTGTTCGTAATCCTCCAACATTCTCTCTAGGTCAAGGACGACTTGAGTAACTGTTTCAGCAAGCCGATTCTCCAATCGTTGTTTGACTGACCAGTTCGTCAATCCCCTGACGGTACCAGCTGTATGTGGAGATTGTCTTTCCAGAATGTCCATCACTTCATTGGAGAGGAGATATCTTGGAGTTCTCGAAACCTCTTCGACAGTGTATTGAATCAATTGTAGACCTCTTTCAACGGCCCTGTCCAATAGTGTAACGCTGTAGCCCATGGTGCGAGCATGTTCAAGCCGCTCAAGTACTGGCCCCAAGGCTTCGATTCCCATTTCTTCACCCATCAGGGCTCTAGCCAAAGGCTCCTCAGACAATCGTTCGCGAATCTTTTCTGCCTCAGCGATATCAGCCACTGCATCCTCATGTGCATTCGAAAGTTCGGAGGCTCTCTTGATGAGATGAGCCAATTCACCTTCCGTTTGGCCGCGTCTAGCCGCAAGGTCTCCCAATTCTCTCAACAAAGTCTGTCGTTCACCCATCAATTCACGCATTTCTGCCCTCAGGTGATCAGTTCGAGTACGAACTTCTTCTCTTTCACTCAGTGAATCCTGTAGCATTTTGCGAACTTCATGGGCATCAGACTCAACATCCACCAATTCATCGCGTGCCCTGTGGAGGCGGCGTTCCATCTCATCGGTATCTGTAGCAGCGACGCGATGTCTATCGCTCAGACTACTTACTTGGTCGCTCAACATTCGAGACCTACGTTCATTGTCTTCGATATCATTCTTCAGATTCGTGTTCTTTTCCTCATGGGCTTCTATTTCAGCAGAAAGTCTGGCTTCCTTGTTGCTCAACTCTTCCACTTCAGCAAGTAGTTCTCCTCTAGTACCGGAATCACCCAATGCGGCAGCCAATTCTGCCGCTCTATCACTCAGTTGATGCTCTAGGGCAGCAACACGTTTGGATAGCCTTGCAGCTCTTTCATTGACGGTCTCCGAAGTCTCCTCTGCATCCCTCTTTGCAGACATGGTTTCATCCAGATTCAGGTTGAGTGTCTCGATACGCTCGTGTAATTCATCACAACGATCGTTGGCTAACGACAATTCGTCCTTCAATTTCTCTTCACTTGCAGTTCCTTGTTTGAGACGTTCAGTCAGACGAGAAACACTACGCTGACTTTCTTCAAGGTCCTTCTCCAGCGCGACTGCTCTTTCTTTGTCATGTCGGGATACGGGAATCAGAACAGCACTTTCACTGTCCACAGGTTTCAGGCTTGCTTCACCAGCAACCTTGTGCTCGATCAACTTGACTTGTGCTCGGGTATGGTCCAAGCGCTCCAGTCCAGATTCGAAACCCCACATTCTCTCCAACCTTCCACGCAAGGTACTGAGTCTGGTCTTGCTCTTTGTTCGACAAGACGCCAAGGCTTCCATGACTCCTGTCAGAGTGAAGTCCTGCAAGCCGCCAGCAGTTGCTCCAGGGAGTTGGTGTTTCTCTATTCTATTGAGTGTGGATTCGAATCCAGGAGTGGTCGCTGCATGGATGGCAGAAGCAATGTCTGCTTGGCGGGAACGTACAGCCACCGGAACTCCAGAATTGAGTATTATCTCATGAGTTTCATCCGGCCCACTTGTTCTCAGGTATCCATCTACTTCTTCGCTGAGTGCACTGCGTAGCATGGTGATTACTTGGTCGACGCCGCTCTTTCCAGAGCGTAGAAGGAAACCCTCTGGTAGAACCTCTGGTGCGACTTGTGCTTCTCCAATCAGATCAACAATCGCTGCAGCATTGGCGATAAGCGCTTGATGATCCGCTGCAAATGAAGTCCACATTCCTAGAATGCCTCTGCCAGCATCTGCTAGTAACAGCACCCCATCCTCCAACCACAAGACCGTTCTAATCATACTGGATAGAGCGAGTGAAGCACGTAATTCGTCGATGTTCATCAGACTCTTTGACAACTCCATCGCCATTTGTTCTGCTTCAGCAGGTAGAGTTCCGGCTTCTGCAATAAGCAAGCCATCCTCAAATGCAAATGCTCCCATGACAGTTGGGCGAAGTGCCAATTCTGCCACAATCATCGTCAAATCTCTAGCACTCAACTCTGAACTTTCACGACCAGTGATGCCAAAGGCTGCCAATTCTCTTTGGTCAACAATGGATTGAGGAATTCTTCGAGCCACAGCTGCAAATTGATTGCGTGTCCATTCGGTTGCTGAGGGCCTGAGTCGCCGTTCATGAGAGATTCTTCGTAGCATGGCGGCAGCAGAAGGGCCAACCACCACCTCATCTTTTGAGTCAGATGAACACAACCAGCCAACAACTCTGTTGCCACTGATCAGTTGGTGTCCAATCGCTTTCTTCGATCTGGCTGCACGCCATGTGATAGCTCCATATTCGAATGGCATATCAGCCATATCGAGTGCAATTTCAAATTCCTTCGGGGTTTTGCCGCTTGGCAGATCGTACATTCATTCACCTCAGATGAGTTCGCTCATGGAAGGGCGGAGTCTCTTTACTTCATGGCGCATTCTACCAATGGCACTGGCTCTATCGCAGACCATGATCAATGCAGAACCCGCAGCCATTGAAGCGATACCATAACGACCATCGTTTCCACTGACCCAGATTTGATCGACTTTGCCCATTCCAGCCTCCTCGCATAGCCTATCTGCTTCTCTGAGGGCCGTTGGCACTTCTTCTGCAAAGACCACCGCCTCCTGATCAGCAACTAGACTGGCTCTGAGTCTGCCATGTTCATCGACGATTGTAGCCTCTCGAACCCCTGGAATCCGACTCAGCGAGGCGAGTAATCTGCGTAGCATGTCCACCCTTGAGGCTTGGGAGGCGGCAATCGTCTTCTTGAGGTTATTGTTTTCGTCGTCCTGAAAGGACGATTTAGAGACCCTCCTTGAATATCCAACTGCAAGTCTCAAATCCACCAAAGCGCGCATCCAATTGGAGAATGCAATTCGGGGGTGAATCCACCTATGCGCGGTAGAATGTGGAAATCCTGATGACCGCGACTGATGTTAATTTGAATATCCCAATTAGAAAAAAGAATATCCAATTAGAAAATTCTTCTAAAAAAGTGTAGATGCGCTTGCGCCAGCCTCAAGCGTGATAGCCGGATGAGACGGCATGGCCGAAGGAATACAGGTGCCGAACTGTGACAGTTGTGACAGGGCTGCAGTATTGTTCCAACGATATTCAGGTCGTTCATTATGCAACAAGCATCTCATAGACAGTGTCCACAAGCGTTTTGCCAGGGAATTGCGAAAACAATTGGAATTACCCAAGAGCGGGGGTGAAACCACGATTCTAGTCGCCATCAGTGGAGGAAAGGATTCAGCGCTTCTGCTCGACCGTCTTGTCCGAATCCTTGGACCGAGAAAGGATGTCCATCTGGTTGCAGGTTGTGTTGATGAGGGACTTGACGGTTATCGTTCTCCATCGATGGACTGTGCTAGAGAATTGGCTGAGAAACTAAAGATCCCTTTCGAAACAGTATCTTATCCAGAACTTGGTTTTGAACGAATGGATACTGTGGTAGAGCGTTTACCGGTAATCAGAGAAAGTCATTCTGAGACCAAGGGGATGGCACCTTGTTCATTTTGTGGTGTGTTCAGACGACAAGGCCTCAATCGTCTTGCAGAGAAAGTTGGCGCAGATGTCATGGCATTGGGGCATAACTTGGATGATATGGCTCAGACGGTATTGATGAATATGCAGAAAGGTGATCTGGAGCGGACATTGCGTTTAGCTCCTCATACCGATGCTCCGATTGAAGGGCTTGCTCCTAGGGTGGTTCCTATGCGTTGGATACCAGAACAAGAGGTTCATGCTTGTGCAATGGCTCTCGAACTTCCTTTCTTCCACGATGAATGTCCACATGCACCAGGGGCCCTCAGACAACGGAACAGAGAGATGGTAGCTCGATTGGAAGAGGATGTTCCCGGTTCAAGACATGGCTTGGTCCACATGGTGGATGCAGTCAAGGAATTGGAGAAGAGGGCCAAGATGGCTGGGGCCGACGATATCAGGCCATCATTGCCTACGCCATGTCCAAGTTGTGGCTCACCGAGCAGTGGTGAAATCTGCAAAGCCTGTGAGTTCTCTGCGATGATCAAGGATGCTGCTCCTTGATTCAGAGAAGATTCTCAACTAATTCAGAGATATCCTGAGGCCTGCCACAGTAGTGACAACGAAGATTCAGTGGTTCAACCGAGACCACCTTCATTCTATGTGGAAGTGGTTCTCTATCCCCGAGAGATGCACAGTTAGCAAAGGTGCAATAGACCACGTTGACAACCTCTTCTCCTAGATTGATGACTCTCTTCTCAGCAACGGTGTAAGCGCGAATGATGGCAACGCTTGCATTAGGGGCAATCAAGGCTAATCTGTCGAGTTCATGTTGTGTCAATTCCCGGTCTTCAACCTTGATGATGTCCTTTCCACCCATCTTCTTGCTGGGAACGTTCATCACCATGGAGACTGGAGTTGCCATCTTTCCATCAAGGCCTAGCATCTTGAGTACAAGTAGGGCTTTTCCTGCAGGCACATGGTCGATGACTGTACCATTGTTGATGGCGGTGACTCTCCGCATAGAGGTCTCAGGTGCAGACATCATTCACCACCTCCTATATTGGCTGGAACTTCTACTTCTAACATCCTGCAGAGTAGTGCCATTCTTGTGACTACGCCGTTGAATGCCTGTTCAAAATATCGTGCATGGCGAGTTTTGTCCACATCGGGAGATATTTCGTCAACCCTGGGCAAGGGGTGCATCACAATCATGTCTTCTTTCACATTGTTGAGGTCATCTGCAGTGAGTGCAAATGAGCCGGCGACTTTTCGGTATTCATCTTCATCAGGGAATCTTTCTTTCTGTATCCGAGTCATGTAAACTACATCGGCATCATCGATATGATTCAGCAAGTCTTCACTTTCTAGGATGACTGCGCCATGTGCAGTTAGATCCTCAATGATCTCGCTTGGCATTTTCAATCCCTTTGGGCTGGCGAAAACCAATTCGCAGTTGAACCTGACAAGAGCATGGGCAAGACTGTGCACGGTCCTGCCATACCGTAGATCTCCAGCCAGTACCACTCTCAGCCCGTCGAGTTTTCCATGCGCCTGTCTAATTGTGAAAAGGTCGAGCATGGTCTGTGTAGGGTGATGCCCCGCTCCGTCTCCCCCATTGGCAATCGGCACCTCAGCAGCATCAGCCGCATATTGTGCCGCTCCCTGTCGAGGGTGGCGCAAAGCGATTATGTCGGCATATCCGTCAACCATCCGGACGGTGGCGTACAACGTCTCTCCTTTGACCACAGATGATGAAGCAACTGCGCCCAGATTGACGACTTCACCTCCGAGGCGCTTCATGGCTGTCTCAAACGACATTCTTGTGCGTGTGCTGGGTTCAAAGAACAGATTGCCGAGAATCTTTCCTTGGAGCAGAGGTAGGTGCATGTTACCCTTGGCTACAGGTAGCAGTCTTTCGGCTGCATCGAGGACATTTTGGATGTCTTCATCAGTAAGGTCATCCATGGTGATTAGACTCGACATCGTCTCCCTCTAAACTCGCTTCAGAGAAACACTCCTATGAGCATTCCTTTGCATCACCATCTCCGCAGGGGGGTCAGTCTTGTGGCCACTTACTTGATGAATGGTGTATGGCTCGCCGGCTTCGATGATGATTTCGCGTACACCTCTGCGTGTATCTTTCTGCGGTGGCGGCAGCGACCTACCAGCGTATTATCGAAATTCTGCTGCTGGAGGCTGCGTCACCTCTCTTGCCATGGCCGCATACATCCATGTGACCGTGAACAAGCGTTTTGGAGATGATATCCGACTTTCGTATTCTCAAACTGAGATAGTCGATGATTTCGAGGACCTACAACATGAATTGGTGCGTGAGGCCATGCGGATGACCGGAGTGACCAAGGGTGTAGAGATCACTACCATTGCAGATATTCCTTCAAGAGGTACTGGTTTGGGTTCTTCCAGTGCTGTTACTGTGGGATTGCTCAATGCTTTGCACCGATTCAACGGCAACGAGGTATCATCTGAAGAACTGGCTGCCCAAGCCTGCCAGATAGAGATGGACATCCTTGGACAACCTATTGGAAGACAGGATCAATATGCAGCCGCTCTTGGTGGAGTCAACCACATTCGTTTCCTACCCGATGATAGCGTCATCGCCGAACCATTGGAATTGTCACAAGAATTGTTGCAGCGCATCGAGAATGAATTCACTCTACTATACACTGGTTTGACCAGGTCCGCATCACAGATATTGGAACAGCAGAGTGTCAACAGTTCTGAAAACATGGCACAATTGGATAAGAAGTGCAGTCAAGCAAAGAGAGCACGTGATCTGCTTCTATCAGGAGATCTCAAGGGATTGGGAGAGTTATTGCATGAGGGTTGGATGTTGAAAAAAGAGTTAGCTGCGGGAATTTCGGTTCCTGAGATAGATGCCTTGTATCAGACGATTCGCGAACACGGTGCAACAGGTGGTAAGTTACTTGGTGCGGGAGGTGGAGGTTTCATTCTATTTCATGGAGATGAAGGAGTCAGAGAGAAGATTGCTCTTGCCTTGCCCGAGAATAAGCTTCTACCGGTGGTTGTGGAGACTCAGTCCAGCAGGGTCATCTTCGATTCCAGTGACCTGGAGTGATGTGAATGCGTGGCCAATATGCACTTCTTATTGTGGCATCATTGCTAGTAGTTTCTTTGAATCCGTTGATTCTAGATGAAGAAATTCCAATTGCATTTTCAGAAAACTCAATTGAAAGTTGGCAGGTTGAGTTATCTCCGACAAATGCAACCTGTCAGGTCATGCTCCAATCAGCATGGAGCCCATTGCAGGATTGGGAGACCTCAACCATCGCCATTGAGATCGGAGACTCCTATGCGTTTGAAGAGTTGAGAGGTGGAAGTGTACACTTACGGGCACAGTGTGATGATGGAACGTTCAACGAGACATGGGCAGTCAATCCCCAATCAGGCGGCACGTTGGAGGTTTTACTCGAACAGTCATGGAATGGTACTCCAATCAATGTCAGTGGGGTTTCATCAATGCGGTGGTGGAATGAGAATGGTTCTATCAGCGTTGAAGGTGAGAGTGTTCCAACCTTGTTGGATCAGGGCGGTTGGTTATTGTTGAATAACAACAATGGCTCAATGTTGACATCTCAGGTTGGCGTTTCTGCAGAGAACCTATCTGCTACCAATATCTCAATCCTGAGCAACGCAACCGAACTTCTGCGATTCATCCACTCCGAGAGTGGCTATCAGGTCAATGTCGAGCAGATTGATGGGTACTTCAATGCCTCTTTGCCGATTCTCGATATAGGAGAGGAGTGGACCGTTATTGTTGCTGAGAAACGCCATACCTTTGTCGATGAAGATAGCCTATTGACGTGGTTGAACGAAAGTGAATCAGAAGTCTTGGATCTAGGACTTGCTGTGCTTGAGTTCAGTGAGATTCCATTTCCAGGTTCTGAACTGGATTTGAATTGGAGTGCTCAATACAGATTCGATAGTGGCATGGGAAGCACTCTGTTGAAAGATTGGGGTCTGCCATTGGATATGCAGATCGATATTCATCTGGATGGGGATGAACAGGCTTTTCTCGAGATTTTGAATCAGAGTATCTGGTATTCTGGGATTGAAGGGTTGTGCTGCGCAATCGACAATGTGGAGATGTTCTCCAATTTGGGAATCAACTCCACTGGATTCATCCATGCCAATGGAACATGGGGATGGAATGAGGAAGGAGTATTCAATGTTCAAAGGAATCACAATCCACATGCTCTGATTTCATTGCTCTTTGATGACGACCCAAGACAATCAACGCCTCTACGTATCGATATTCCATCTCCATGGGAATACCGTTCATCCTCACAGAGTGAATGGATTGAAGGAACTCCAACGTCGTTCACAGTCCTACGGAACATGACCGGAGTATCTGGAGGTCTTGCGGTCACAGTTGGAGAGAATACCGCACCAAGCGTATCTTCAGACAGCGGAGGGATACAGCCCTATGATTCCACATTCAGCATTGATGCAAGTTCAAGTTTCGATCATGGAATCGGTACGATAGATTGCACATGGATATTGGTGGGTCAGGACGCAGTTGCCCATTCATTCAATACCACCGAGGTTGAATTGAATGCTTCAGAAGTGGATGGTTGGAACCCAGGAGACAGCATCAACATGAGCATGACCTGTGTTGACCACCATGGAGTCGAGGGTATCTGGAATGGCTCCTTACTCCTGGATGGTGATTACCCTGTCATTCATTCGATATATGCCAATGTCAGTTGCGATGGAGCAGAACTGGCTGAAGTGGATATTCTCACTTGCGATTCAATTGGCTCCATTGCTGGCAATAGAATCTGGTTGAGGAGCAATGTCAGCGATGAGGTCAGTACCAGTGTTGGAGTCTTCTGGTACAGCAATAAGTCTGAGAATTGGAATGATCAAGGTTTGCTGACTTCCATCGTTTTTCATCAAGGAATAGGTGTCAATCAAGCAGGAATGGATGTTGATGAGAGGCAGGTCGCAAGAGAGACGAGCCACAATTCTCTACAAATTGTGGTTTCAGACCAAGCAGGACATGAAGTGTCAAGAGAATGGGATGTAGAGGTACTTGATGGAACAGGACCGAGCATCAAGCCAACAGTGTGGATATCTGGTGTTGGAATGATGTCAGGATTATCTCAACCTAGAGTGGGAGATGAGTTATCGCTCGATATCTCAACTTCATTCGATGATATTTCAGCAGTCGAAGAATTACTCTTCACCATTGAACTCAATGGTGAGATTCTTCCCGAAAGGAGTGCAGCATCCTGGCAATCTGCCATCAATACCACTCTTCCACATCTACCTCTCGGTATACACAGTTTATCGATAAGTGCAACAGATGAAGCAGGTAATACTGCACAATACGACGTTGAGATTCAGATACACCCATTGAACGAGGTCGATATCATATGTTGCGAGGTCAGTGTACCTAAAGATGGAGTAAGGCCGGGAGACCATGAAGTCAAGGTTCTGGTCATCAATGAAGGGGCGATGGGTGGATGGATGCGAATCTGCATTGGTGCGGATTGCATCGATAGAGCGATGCCGACTGCAACTCCATATGGTCCTGGAGAGGACGAAGTCACACTGATCTGGCATGCTCAAGACGATGAAGTTCTCAATCTGAGAGTTGAGTGGGAAGACACCGATGGTGAATGGGAATCTTACATCATCAAGACTGGGGTGATGGCCGATGAACCGTGGTCAACGATTGAGACCATGTCATTCTGGATGTTGGCAATTGTCGTTGTTGGCGTGGTCATTGTCATGCTGAAAAAATCAACAGAAGATGAAGTGAATACTTCGAAGAAGTGAATCAGACTCTTCTACGCAATCTTTCCATCAGGTCATCAGCCTTGCCCAGTGCAGTCAGGCAGTCCTTCCACTTGCTGTTTGAATGAGCCTCAGTCGCTTCTCCTACAGCGGCTTCACAACGACGACGTTCATCATCATCGACCTTGATCATCGAGGCTTCTAGTTGATTCCTCAAGATACCCCATTCCTGTTGTACGAATTGTAGTAACTCAGCCGCTTCTCCTGCTGAGTCAGCCTCTTTGTCTAAATCCTTGGTCAGTCTTTCCAGCAAGGTTGCAGCGTGGCTCCATTGGAGTTCATCTGCAGCCTTCTCAAGTTCGTCATATCTTGATTGCCAATCTTCTGCATCTGGACGTTCTTTCCAGCGTTTCTTCAACTTGTTTCGTTGCCGCATGGCGCGTCGGACATCTTCCATCGCTTCACGTTCCTGTCCTATTTCACGAACTACACCATCTGATAATCCTCGAGCAAGGGCATGGTCTCCCTTCGAAAGTGCAACCTTTGCCTGTTCCATCCGCTCTACCCATAATTCAGAGTCGAGACCATCCACGCCTTCGAGAACTCGTTGTGCCTCTTCCACGGCGCTCTCAGCATTCTCTACTGCTTCTCCAACCGCTTCGGCCTGCTGTGGAATAACGCTTGCCAATTCCCATGCTTTCTTGGCATCCTCGGCATCCAGGAACTCTTTTGCGTCATCCAGAATATCTCTCAGATTCTTCCCTTGTTCACCGTCGAGGTCATCGATCAATCTCTTTGCTTCACCGATGGCAACTTCCGCCTTATGCCACCATTCAATGATGTCAGTTGCTCTTTTCTTGGCTTGGCGATAGAGCATCTCACCTTCCCTCAGGCTACCTAATTCGACTTCGCGGTCTCCTTGAACCAAGGCAGAACGTGGCCTTCTGACCTGAGGTGCGATATTCTCAGCATCATCAACAGCACTTTCAGCATCGGCTTTGATTGCTTCAACATCATCTGCAAAGGCAATTGTTCTCTCGATGTCATCCAGAGCCTCATGGAGCAACCTCATGCCCAATTTGGGGTCTAGATGTCCTTCCTCCGAGGCCGTTGTTATCAAGGATGAAGCCTGGTCGACAGCCACCCCCTCGGCCTTCAATTCGAGCAAGCGATCTTCAGCACTGTCGAGTTTCTTGCGGAATTCTTTGCGTAGGTCTCGGTCTTCATCCCCACCAACACTATCCTGAATGATGAAAGCAACGGCAGCGAGTAGAAGTGCAGAATTAACCAACAATACGGAACCTTCTGGAACATCTACCACCAAGAAAGAGATGGCCATCACCAAACCGATACCTCCCATCACTGCACGATATCTTGTCGCTTCCCAACCTCCAGTCAATCGAATTCTAGATTCTCTGTAGAGAATGGCCCCGACAGCCATCAATCCCAGCCCGCCAAGCATAGGGCCAAGAGAATCATTGAGCGTCCAACAACCTATGACCATCAATGGTAGCCACATGACCGAGCAAGCAGCCCCAATCCGAGAATTGATTACAGCCCCTTCATCTATCAAATCCTGAAGAAAATATGCCCATGCCAGCATCAGTAAGGCTGGGCCCAGTTCCGGAAGCAGAGGGTCGCTACCCATCAGGGATGCTTCTAGATCAGGAATCATCATCCAGATCAGTGCCAACATCAGTAGTCCAACACAAGCCGTCATCAGTTTTTCCAAACGTGCACGTCGTTCTGCGATAATTGCAGCCATACGCTCCTCAAATGAGAGAGGGGCAGTCATCATGAGAGACATCGGAGTGCCTAGCAGGGATGATGCTTGCGACATATTGCACCCTCGTTCAGTTCAGTTCCAGCACCAAGCGAACTCTTGGGTCTTCAAGATTGATGCTTGCTGGTAAACCCATATCCACATGCAAACCGTTGACATTTGCTATCAGTCCAGACATCAACATATGATTTCCAACGGGATTGTCTAGAATAGTTGGCCAGCCAGCAGCCTTTGACCAGATCTTGGCTTTCACAGCACTTGGATGAATGCCCACTTTCTTTGAAGCATTATGCATCAACCAAGAATTTCCATCCATCATATGAGCGCCGCAGGAATCATCGTACTCTCCTTCAAATGGAATCAGATTGTATCGAGTCAACCATGCCATCTGCAGTTCGATCGGTTTGTGTGTACCATCATTAACCGGCCAATCAAAAATCGAGCCTTCTGATGGCTCAAGAGGTTGGTCATCAATTCCATGCTTCAAAAGATGTGCCTGTAATGCCCTCACGCAAGGGTGTCTTGCATTCTTCGCACTCAATTCACGGCGAATGTTTCGTGCGGACAATGGCATTCCGAGATCTATCATCAACAATGCTCTGGCAACATCGCCCATCACCCAATCTTCGACATCATTCTTGTGTATCCAGAACTCTAACCTGTCGAGAGCTTCCTGTGAGCGTCCTGAGACTCTCATTCTAGCAACATCGCCGAGGAGGAATTTTTTGCCGACGGCATCATTTCGATGTTCTATCTCGGACCAAGGCTCCCATTCTGCCCATCTTTGTAGCAGGTCCTTGTTCAATCGAGCCAATGGATCGAGGGTCAGCATCGGAAGCATCGATTCTTCAAATTCTATTGTTTCAGGGTCGATGATTTCACCGATCCATTCCAGATGCATAGCCTGTTGTGATTTACCACGCAGCATTTTCAGTCTAGGCCTTGCTTCTTCGAAATCCCGTTGAGCAATGGATGCTGCAGCCAAGATTACTCTTGCTTCTTTGGCGACTCCCCCTTTCAGTGCAAGTACAGACAATGCCAATTGTTCGGCCTCATCCCAGTTTCCAATTGCCGCATTCAACATCATCTCGTCCTGTGCTTTCCTGACAGTGGTCAGCCCTTCTGGTCCACTGGTATGAGCCTGCCAACGCTTGATGATGGATTCCCAATCATCATTCGCCAATAGTGTCGTTAGAGGTGTTTGTTGCAGGAAAATGACATCTTCCCAGACTGACATCTCGGTCCTTTCAGAATCAGCGGTCGCATCAAAATGCGTTTTGTTGAATGTCTCTCTCATGCTTCTACTCATCACCCAAACAACGAGAAACGCCAATTGCCCTCCTGCTGCAAGCATCCAGGTCAATTGCTCCATTGCATCTTTCTCAACAATGGTGCAGATGTTGCCATCCCACGGACCACATTTTGCTCCATGTGGCAGGAAGGTTGAATCCCAGAAAGTTATCATCGCCAAAAACAACAGGAAGATGGATTGACCAGCGAACGCGGAGAAACAGAAATTCAGAACGCGTGCTTGTTGCCGTTTTTCAGAACGCAACAATCTGCTTTCTGCGACCCTAATTCCTCCCCTACCGCCAACATCAGAGATACCTAGGAACAGAATTCGGGCAACATCGTAGACGAAAGCAACACCAATCAATGCAATATTCAGCAATAGGAATAACAGAATAGCGGTCACCAATGGCATCCGAATCTCTTCGATAGGAATGAATGAGAATAATTCAATGGCTGCGAATCCAATCAATCCACCTTCTTCCATGACTATTGCCTGTTGGGTGTATTCAGGCAGGGCCAGAACTCTATCAGAATGTGTGAACAGATTTGGAAACACGATTATCAGCAATAGAGTGATCAAGGTGTTGACAGCAGTGATTGGCATCGTTGCAGCAGTTATCGCTACCAAGAATGCCATGGTCTGTTTACCGGGTGAAGGCTTGCTTGGGTGCAATTGACTGGGTATGCCCTTGGAGAGTTTCCAGTTGGAACGAAACAACGGTAGCCAACTAGAACCTAGAACTCGCCCATATGCGATGACTGCAGGCAGTAGAAGACAGAACAAGACGACTGAGGTGATGTTCTTCTGAGAAAGCCCGACCATTTTATCGAGTACCAATTCCAAGATGGCGATGACAAGAATCCATAGAACAGCAATGACAGCAATTAGGCCTCTGCGTTTTGTGGTTCCATCCTGCAATGTTGCCTTGGTGGCTGCTTTTGGAGGGGAGATCTGAGCGGTCAGTGCAAATGCGGCCGAGACCACTGCGGGAATGAAGATGAACAAGAGGGCGATAATCAGATTGGCAGAGATCAAACCGTCGTAGAATCCGATGTAGGCCATGCTGAATTCCAGCATGATGATGAAAACGCCGACCAACGACATGATGTAGAGAGAGGCTCCAACTCGTGCTCTTGGATGTTCGAGCAGAGAATATGCATCCTCGATGGTGCGTGTCACTGAATGAACCTCAAATTCATGTTCATCGGTACGGAAAGCAACCTGTAGGTCAATGAGTGAACGAGGGACCCATATCTTCCACAGAACCCATGCCAGAATTCCTGCAATGAGTGGCGATGCCAGCGCGACAAGCGGGTATCCCGCGATGATACCGATGTCCGCCATGAAGGGCCGTAGGCCCTTTGGGGTTCATGGCTGTTGCCCAATCAGAGAAAATTCATTCATTGACTGGCGCATCAAGGCCGAATTCGAGTATCACCGAGTGTGCATTGGCCAATACTTCATTCTCACCAGAGATGACCATCGCTGCCTTGGTGGCTGAATCTTCAACGAATTGGATGTGCATCGGTTGTACCTGAGTGGACCATTGCGCAAGCACCCCCTCCTCATTTCTTCCGCGCTGTACTATATCTCGTTGCATCCTTCTTGCAAGTCGTACCTGCTCAGGAACTTCGATGAAGACGCTGGCATCGAGATGTTCTCTGATGACATCCATGCTCAACAGCAATGTACCATCCAGCAGGATGACTTTACTCGGCTCAATCAGTTCACCACCCGCAAGACGGCCGTGACTGACGAAATCATAGTTGGGAACCACGATTGACTCACCCTTCTTCAAACGGGACAGATGTTCCGCCAGGAGTGAGAATTCTATGGCATCAGGGTGGTCGAAATTGACCGCTCCTCCATCTACATCGAAATCTTCGCTATGGTCGCGATAATAGCTGTCTTGAGAGATGAGGTTGCAATTCTGTTGGCCGAGCAGGTTCAGGATCTGCTCACTGAGCACACTCTTGCCAGAACCGCTGCCTCCTGCTATGGCGATGATTGTACAGGTCTCCATCCCACTCGCTTCAACCAACACGTTCCATTGAATGAAACCACCGAATATCAGCATCACAGAGGGAGCGGTCCTTTGATGACCTCTCCATCCCTCCCCGCTTCAGGTGAGCAAGTGTCTGAGAAGGTGATCAATGACACCATCCATGGTTCCTTCCATGTCGATGATGTACGTTCACAACTGCTCAAGACCCCTGAATTCAACAAACTCTCGCACATCAAACAGTTGGGCCTTGCCCATCTGGTCTTCCCTGGTGCACATCATACTCGCTTCGAGCATAGCCTAGGTGTCAGTCACGTTGGTGGACTGATGTCAGACTCTCTGAAACTAGATGCCGATGAGAAACAACTGGTGCAGGTTGCAGCCATGCTGCATGATGTCGGCCATGGCCCTTACAGTCACACTCTGGAACACATCCTGCATGAGAGAGGTGGCATCGACCATATGTC
>CAXRJY010000025.1:0-6402 GCA_964230915.1 Candidatus Poseidoniaceae archaeon
GGAGACTCTTTACAAAATGGATTGGATGTTGATCAAGATGCTGACGGACTTCCTGATTATTGGGATCAGGATGAAGGAAATGATGGAATTCTCGACGTTGATGATATCAAGATGGGAGGGACTCTGAACAACCAAGATTGCGGATGGACTGCAGGCTCGTTGGGTACTGGTTGGACTTGTGGGTGGGCTTATGCAATAGCATACCATATGCCAATGAATGGAGCAAGTGCACAGTTCGGCGCACCATATTCCACTAGGCCGGACCCAACCTTCAACCAGGGCGGATTCCAGCACAGTACCAATGCTAGTCTTTCTTGCGCTTCATCTTGTTATCAATTCCAACTCGGCGGAACTACTCTATCAGCGGTAAGTTACAGCGAAATGGAGGATAATACGGACATGTTCCTTACTTGGTTGGGCACTACTGCTGGCCTTTGGACTTGGAATTTTGATGCGAATGCAGACGATTTCCCAGATGAAGTAGGCGCTGATTTCCTCAAGAATGATGTTGATGGAGATAGTGATGGCGATGGGGGAACCTCAATGCAATCTAACAATACAATCGATATTGACGATGACTATGATGCAGTATTCGATTGGTACGATGTTGATGATGACAATGACGGAATATGGGATTATTTTGAGATTGATAGTGATGATGATTGGGATAATGACGACGGTCAAGATAATGGTAATTTCTTCACAGGTACGAATTGTATAGACAATGACGATGATGGAAATGACGCAGATGTAGACGAAGATGGTTGGTACCAAGCAGTTTGGGATCGTGGACAGATGAGTCAAGGTCTCTATGTGCCTAGATTTTATGACGTTGATAATGACAATGACGGGGTCCCGGATGCCGAGGATTTTGATGACGACAACAATGGAGTTTCGGATATAGTTCAAGAGAGTACAATAGGATGCTTCTTTGGAGAAGAACAATCTCCATGGGACCATGATAATGATGGAATTTTGAATTGGATGGATGATGACTGGGATGGCGACGGTATCAGTAACACTGTCGAACTTGCAGGAGCCACTCCATTTGTTTCAGCATGGGACCATGACAATGACGGAGAAAGAGACGATATTGACCCTGATGACGATGCAGATGGAATGCATGACGAAGACGAAGTTCTGCTGTGGCCTCTCAGGTTTGCAAGGAACTCAACCAACCCCTGGGACCACGATGACTTTGGAGATGGAGAAGGTATTGCAAACCCATTGGACGATCACACAGGACCGGATGCAGTGGACATGGATGATGACAATGACACATGGGAAGATACTGATTATGATATTCTTGAGGAAGGGCATGTCTGTACAGATTCCGGTGGTAACACGGCTGCTGCCAGTGACTGGGATCATGACAATGACTGTCTTCTTGATGATGACGACAAACCTCCGACTTACATAACGATGGATTTACCTGAGAATCTTTGGCTTGACGCGATGAGGCCAGCTGTATTCAAAGGACATGTCACTTGGCTGAATCCATCTACTGGCGTTCTTGAGAATGCATCTGAATTACCTGTGCAAGTACATATTGAATGGGCATCAAACAACACGACTGCGCTTGAGACGATCGACGTATTGACCAATGTCAATGGTAACTTCACTGTAGGCCAATTCATTCTTCCAGAGACGATTGATGTAGGTCCAAATTCCACCTAC
Source organism: Candidatus Poseidoniaceae archaeon (assembly GCA_964230915.1). GTDB lineage: Archaea > Thermoplasmatota > Poseidoniia > Poseidoniales > Poseidoniaceae > UBA226. The sequence continues at coordinate 1,678 of CAXRJY010000025.1, forward strand.
GAAGTATATGCAGTAGTCACTGAGATGTTTGCTTTCAATGGTTCACGTTCTCAGACTTACACAATTGGCGCTGAGGCGAATTTAACAGTTGATTTTGCTGCTTGGAATTATTTCCGGAGTGATGAACAACCGTTATGGCTTGATTTCAAAGCTCACTATACTGCAGATTGGACACGCGGCTTGTTTGATAACAGAATAGCTCACGCACCGATAACCTTTGAGATGTCAGGTGGGCCTTTCGGTAACGTCACACATCCAACCAACTTCACAGGCTTCGGCGGGAAAGGATACCGTACTGATAGCGATGGCTGGTGTTCGCTAACATTCATCCAAGACCTTGGCGCTTCTGGAGCATGGAAACAGGTTCGTTGGAATTCAACCATGGACAATGGAGTGGGACAGATTCCAGGTGGGTATGAAGAAATAATCTGGGACGATATCAACAAGAAGCACAATGTTGCAATCGATTCTCAAGGCGATCCTGTAAGGTACAATTACACCAATACAAGTCTACCATATGGAGATCTTGAGATAACCGCTCATGTTGACCCAACTTTGGGAGACACTAGTTCTCCTGACGAGGAGAATTGGGAGTGGCCATTCCCTTGGATGCACGGAGACAGTACCGATGTGTTCACCGTTAGAGTGATGCATAGGATGAACATTGAAGGAAAGGTGACCGTCGCTGGAACCAACCCGATATACTGGTGGAATGCGAGCATCAATAATCAAGATGGAACATATGGTTCTTGGTCCTCATTATGGAATGAACAGGCATTGGAGAAGGCCAATATCGCCTATAATGATGCAAAGGCTGGAAAGGCTTGGCCTCTATTGTGGTCAGGTAACCATCTTGACCTCAATGACGAAGCAGAGACCCTTCGTCAATTCATTGACGCAGATGAGGATAATTGGTACATCTCACTCACCAATGGTGGAGATGCAGACTTACCTCCCTGTGGCAAGATAAACCCATCAGATCCAGACAGCGGTACGCGCTGTGAGATCATTCCCGAGATCAATACGGGTGAGGTTGTCAGGGTTGATGGAGACGTCTCAAACAGAACTGGCTCTCCATGGACGGATGGCACAATCACCATGCAGGTCGATATCGATCACAACGATGTTTTCCAGGGCACTCGTGAGACAGCATATGTCACCACTCCTTCATTGGAAGGTGGAAAGGCAGTCTACGATTACAATTGGACTTGGTTCACTGAATATGCAGCAGGAACATATGGGATGAAGGTAGACTTCGTAAATTCAGATTTCTTCTTCACTGGAAACAGTTCAGTTCTCGCAAAAACAGGTGGATACATCAATGTCACAGTAGTTGGAACAACAGACTTCCAGTTGACTTCAGTACCCCGATTGTATCGTAATTCATCGAGCGTGATATCAGCCAGATTGGTCGATAACGCCCTTCAACCGGTTCAAGGCGTACCTGTCAATTGGAATTGGTCCGGTGGACTTGCAGGAGTCAATCATACCGATGAACGAGGCCTATTCTCGATAGAGTTCAATGTTTCAGCAGATGATGATCTCGGTAACTCAATGCTTCAATTTGAATTCGAAGGAATGGAATTGTTACTCGGAAACTCTGCTCAACAAGAGATATGGATAGTTTCTCACACCCATTTGAGCATTGTCCAAACTTCTCCAAATGTCAGGGGAAGCGGAGACCTTTGGGACTTCACGGCGCAGATAACCGATGACAACAAGACAGCAATTCGGGATAGTGGCGGACAAGCCCTTTCAGGTGCAACCGCTCCTTCAGGTGGGTTGGTAGATGTCATTTTCGAAGGACTTGCTTTCGATAATACATATCGTAGACAGGTAGTGGCTACATTAGCACCAAGCGCAGGAATCTTGAGTTTACCAGAACCGGCTTCTGACAATAGTCACTTGTGTGTATTCGATGGAGATGGAGATGGAAGGCCAGATCGTGATACGAATGAAGATGATATTCTTGATCGGAATGAGACAGTTGGATGTTTGAAATCCAATTTCTTGCCACTGGACCCAGAATTGTTGCGAGAAGACCCTACGTCTTTCCTTCCAGATGGTTTTGGCCCAGTCAATGTCTACCTCCGATTTGAAGAGGCATTGCCGAATGAAGGGTGCGCTCTGATGCAACCACAGTACCTTGGTCTACAAGGTAAGTGGGACCCTTGTCAAGACATCCAAGGTAGTGATCACTACAGGAGAGTTCTGCCATACAATGGAAATGGATTCAGTTTGATTGGAAACACGCAATTGTTAGTGGACAACCAGATAGTCTATACTTCAGAATTCGATGTGAGCCAGAATGAAGTTGTTGAGAAGCCAATGACCGTCACCGGCCATCTATCTGATGAAATGGGTACTAACCTGAGTAAGCGCCAGATACGAGTTTCCTATGAGATGATCAATAGTCCAGATGGTCCAATTGCATGTATCCCATCGATCACCGATGATTTCGGGTATTATACGATCGAATGTCCATTATCTGGTGTTAATGCAGGAACTGCACAGGTTACCGTGACATACAATGCCTATGACAACAATGATGCTTACCGATATCTCAACAAATCTGTCACGGTTAATTTCGAGGTATTCTCTAACAGTACATTGTCAATCTCAGAAATCGGCCCATTCAAGAACAGTTACGAACAATGGCCATCTTTGGAAGAGGCTAATGGTGGCGAGAGATTCGATGTCCTGTACCTCAAGGAATCATTCCACATCGATGCAGAATTGATTCAGAGCAATGGACAGGCCATCGGTGGTAAGTGTTTGAACATTTACATCGACCCAGACAAGAACACTCGTCCTTTCGCAAGAATCTACACCGATGATGCAACTGGAACAATAGAATGGTTCAGCGCCAATCCTCAACACAACCCAAGTTTGAAGGGAATTGAGCCATCCTCTGGTGAGTATGAAGGATTCCGAACGATTCGAGTGGCATACGAGCCTGATAAGAATACAAATGTCGGAACTGGATGTCAAGCAGAGGTCAGCAGTGTTGTCAATGGCTCATACATGGACAAGGTTGTCCTCGTCAAGAGTAGAGTCAGCATGTATCCAAAGGAGATTTGGGCAGGCGGTTCAGATGGTGGTTTCTATGAAGGCGAAATCGTCAGCGGCCAGGTTGCTCTCCTCAGGGATAGAACAGGATTAGCTGTTGAGAATGAGGACGTCATCTTCACCAGAGAATACTGGGATCAAGAGGCTGGAGGATGGGTGCAAGCAGGCATGAATCTATCCAAGACCAATGAACAAGGTATTGCATCTTTCATGTGGCCTTTTACTGGGACTACATGTGCAGGTGCAGCCTGTGAAGGCAAATGGAGAATCACAGCCAGTTTCGATGGTTCACAATACTTCTCTGAAACTGCAGATAACATCACCTTTGAGATAACAACAGTCGGTAAATCATTGACTGAACAACAAAGTGGATTCTTTTCCAAGGAGACAGGTTTCGCCCTTGCTATTCTTGTATTGACATTAGCGATTGTTGGAACTTTGTGGTACAAACGTGCTATGGACCGCAAGAGGATTGAGATGTTGCGTGGTATCCTTTCAGATACGATGATGCAATTGCGTGCAGCAAACGAGTATATCGCTGTCATCTTCAATTGTTCCAAGGACCTTGTCAAGCACTTCCGCCGATATGGATTCATGAAGAAGGTGTACGAGACAACTCGAGAATTCGAGTCGGCAGTTCGTTCAGCATTCAGCATGGTTCCTGCAGAACAGTTGGATGATTTCCTTGCCATCTTTGAAGAAGCAAGATATTCCGATCACGATATCGGGCCAACTCATCGAGACCGTGCTCTCCAGACTCTGCAAGCCATCACCACTAGTCTGACAATGGCATTGGGTGATACTGGACAGATATTGAGGACTGAGGAGCATGCAGCCGGCCTCTATGAGGAGCAGGTCAAGGCCGGTTCATTCACTGACGCAGAGGGTAAGACCATCATCCAGGGCCAGCAGGATGACCAGACGGATTTCAAGATTTGAAGTGTCAATAGTTAGGAAATTGATGCCAACGCATCAGTTTGATTGCCCAGTGGGGACTCCCTGAGTCAAACAACATAAAGCAAGGCCTTGAACAATTAAATCATAGGTTGCCCAGAGGCACTAAGGGGAGAGATACATGTCTGGAAAAATTCTGCATTTTGCTTATGGAAGTAATATGGATCTCAATCGCTTGGGTAAGCGAATTGGAAATGTCTCATCAACTCAACGTGCATGTCTTTCAGGATTTAGATTTGAGTTCAATAAGTTGAGTTACCGTCTCAATACGGTATATGCAAACATCATGCTTGACCTTGATTCAACTGTTTGGGGAGTTTTGATGAATATAACTCAGCAACAATTGAACAAATTGGATATTAGTGAAGGCGTTGAAAACGGTCATTATCGTCAAGAAAAAGTGATTGTAGTCACAGATGATGATGTTGAACACGAAGCAATAACCTACGTCGCAGAGGAAAGATGGGTTAAGGACGGAATGAAACCTACAGAAACATATCGCAATTATGTCATTACAGGAGCTAATGAATTCGATCTCCCACAAAAATATATTGAGCGAATAAAGAAAATTGCAAATATTGAAAAGGAGGGTGACAAATCTGAATACATGACTGAAGTAAAGACATGCCCAGCAACTGAAGCAGACCTAATTGTCCAAAATGATATACACGGATTCGATCCGAATCCACATTCCGATCCTCC
>CAXRJY010000026.1:0-2681 GCA_964230915.1 Candidatus Poseidoniaceae archaeon
CTGAAAGACGGAGAATCTTGCTCTTTGGATTTCTCCATTCGTTCAATTCCAGACTCTATCTGAGCATCAAGAGCTGAATTGGCTAGAACGAAGACGCTCAACATCGCTACTCCGACAATGAGAGCACCAATACCTGTCGAAGCACCCATCTCACCCCTCCATGTTGGAACTGTCCTGAGGGATGTTTCTCCACGCTGTGATCAGCGCAGAGAAAGTCAAGAGTTCCTTGTTCTGTAATTTATCCTCCAAAGCAGATTCAGGGTCTCCTGAAACCGCTAGATGAACGATTGAGACCACAGCATTGTATTCAACCTCAGACAACATTCCAGATTGTACCGCTTTCTGAAGAAAAGATGTTGCTGCCATACCAGTCATGTTGTCCAACAACAAAGCCGCAAGAGTATGAGGTCCAACATCGACTGATTTACTGACTTCTTCCAGTCCTTCAGGGGTGGCCAAAAACGGATTCAAAGCTAGAGCCTGAGCCTCATACAGTTCCATTAGACTAGCAGCATCATCACCAGCCATACGGGTACTTCCTGTAGAAGCCTGAATGACTTCACCAGTCGCAGTTATGACACGGTCTGCTGAACCTGTTTCAGCAGGCTCGATTGTGGACTCGGAATCCCCTTCTTCATCCCCGCCTTCTTCACCATCATCTGATGAAGTGGAACTTTCTGGAATCTTGGTGATTGCATCCTGAATTTGGAATGACATGGAACGCATACTGTCCTCCACCATATCTAATCTGGAAGACAGAAGCCTCTCCAGACTCTTGGTGTCGATTGTTGCAGAGACAGTTTGTGGTCCAGAAGAGACGGCGGGTGAAGACTTCCCGCCAACCTCTCCTATCAACTGTGAACCAATCCTGACCGCTGCCGAAGTCGGCGAGATGGTCCAAGCCTCCTCTTCTGAGAGTTCACCCTCATCAGGGAGTGGAACCTCCTCATATCCGACGTTCGACATTGCCTCCAGCCGACGTATACTGATGTCATCATCGACATCAGCATTGGAGGGCTGGCCTTTCTTGCGACCGCGACCTAAGGGCCACGCCATGGTTCTCACCTCCTGGAGAAGCCGAAAACGGCCTCATCCAGAATTGATCAGAGTACAGAGTCCCCTTCAGCAAGTGTTCCAGATGCTTGTATGACTTCGTATGTACTGCCACCGCCATTGACGTGAATGTACATTGCGATTTCACCATCATTGCCGCCATTGGCCCAACCAGTGTTTACATCACTTGGGTTACAATTGAGGGCTGGAGTATCTCCAATCGGTATGACATACTTGGTTCCAGCAGTCAATGTGCCGGATGCACCAGCTGCTGTTGTTGCTGTTCCTCCAAGTGTTAGGATTGCTTCGTCATCGAAATCACCCGCATCTTGTGCAAATGCATCAGCATCATCTAGGCAGAATAACTGGAAAGTTATCGCAGTATCTGTGATGGTTCCGCTACCTGGAGCGAGTGAGAATATCATGTCGAATCCTTCACCAGCATCTCCATAGTAAGCACCGTGTACCTGAACTTTACCAGAAATCTCCTCCTGTGTATCGTCTCCAGTTGCCTGAGCATTCTGTTGCAACTTCTCAGCGGTTTGAATGATTACCGCTGAAGCGACTGCTGCAACGAGAATCAAGGCAATGAAAACAATCATTGCGCCAATTCCAATGGCTCCAGTATCTTCCTTCTGAATCTTCATATCTCTCATCTCAAATCACCTTCTCCCCAGCAGCGACAGATAGTCCAGTTGATAGTACCTCGAATGTGGAACCTCCACCATTGACTGCAATCACTAGATTGTAGTTGGTTGATGTCGCAAGAGCGCAGTTGGCCAATACTATTGGCAATTCATATGCAGTTCCTGGAACAAATGTTGCAGGAGCTCCTGTACCTCCAAGGTTCGTTGCAGCAGCAAAGGTATCGTCATCAACAGCGATGGTTACTCCACCGTCACAGACGATATTCCAGTTCACTGCAGTTTCACCAACGCTTGAACTGCCTGAACCTAACTCAAATGTCAGGATGACAGTGTTGGCTGCTGAAATAGTGCCACTAAGGAGGATGATCTTGGTCCCCATTTCGGCTTCGGTATCATCACCGGTCTGTTGCGCAGTCTGTTGTAGATTCTCAGCAGTGTGAATAATCACAGCTGAGGCAACAGCGGCAACGAGGATCAATGCGATGAACACTATCATCGCACCGATACCGATGGCACCTTGTTCATTCTTTGTCGGGCTCTTTTCTATTGTCTTCATTATCTTCACCTTTCAGTATTTTTCTCCACTTCATATCACATATATGAGTGTTAAGCCGCCAATAGCGAGTATTTCACTCATCATGCATGGAATGTCATTCATTATGCATAAGTCCCCCCATCTAATGCTATGCTGAGTGGAATCCGGAATGCACCAACCTCATCTGGAGTAAGGCTGGTTATCAGTGGAATTGTATCGCATGTAAAACTGGGAGGCATCCATGGCCGGACCAATATGTCCCTGTGCGTTTCCATGCTTTTATTGCGAACTCTAACCACACAAGTGACCTCTCCCTGTCGCACCTCGTATGCGGACATGACAGAAAGTCTACGGGCCAAAGGTGGACGTTCCATTCCAAGTGGACTGTTAGGAACCAAATGGAATCGGAGATGTACATATCCGCCAGGTGGAAGTTTAGGCAAGTC
>CAXRJY010000027.1:0-5580 GCA_964230915.1 Candidatus Poseidoniaceae archaeon
TTGGCGGTACGATGGAGGTGTTGAGCAACACGATACTTGCCATCGGGTTGATATTTGGATTATCTTCCATTCCGGGGCTTGCACTTACTAGAATAATAGACAAAGACTGCGGATTACGACGTTATCTCTTGCTGAATCCAATCCTTGGAATTTTCATTTTGTTGGCTTTGGCTGGACTCTCAGTTCTTCTTTCGGGGGGGTTTTCACCAATTCTTCTACTGATTCTGGTTATCATCAGCAACGTCTTCGCATTCAGGTATATTCTCAATGCAGAAATAATGTTCAGTAGCAATTCAGACCAGAGTAACGAAATATTACTCAAAATTGCTATTGCACTGATTCTGTTATGCTCACTCTTACCTTTGTTTCTGTTCAGAGTTCCTAACGGGGTTGACTGGATCGGTTTTGCCACTCTAACACAACTATACTCAAGCACTGGAGTGGCTGAGTTGTCGCATCCAATTTCAGTATCATGGACTTATCCTCCCGCCTTCCCAGCTCTCGCTGCATGGCTACAGTTGATTCTTGACGTCCCAGCCAGTGATGCTGTTCATCTACTGGGAAGATTGACCCTGCTGGCAGTCATTCTCGGAATTGGTGGCATCGCTGAAAAATGGGATGCAGCGGCTATGACACTGGTCGCTACCGCACTCGGATTCGGACTCTTCGTCAAGGCGCATGACTCGGGATACCCAACTATCGCTGCTCAAGCGGGAGTAATAATCGGCATTGTGATGACCTTGCAAAATACACACAAATCTCGTTTACATCACGCTTTACTTGCATTGGTTGTTCTGCTGACGGGGTTGATTCATCCAACCGGTTCCACCTATCTGGTTCTACTCATTGTCGCAAGTATGATCTTCAGATTCAGATTATCCAAACAGAGGGATGATGATGCATTGATAGCAGTGATTGCAACAATTTCTGTAGCCACGTTTGTGACCTTGTATTTCTTCTCTTCAAAGATGGAGGGGTTGCCAATTCATGCCGAATACGGTTGGCAAGGAGGTATTGCAATGATATTATACAACAACCCGCTATTATTGGCTCTTGGAATCTGGTCATCTTGGAAATACAAGGACTCTATGGAAGGTGGAGTTCTCGGTCTCTGGTTACTCCTGTTATGGCTGCTTACCTTCCTTCATCTACTATCTGGATTCAAAGTGCTGGAGATATTGACATTGTTCTCATATGTACTCTACAGCATGGCTTTGCACGCTTTCCACATTCCATTGGCATTGCTGGCAGGAATCCTGCTAAGCAAGAATGCTCAACTGAACATGAACGAGATGGAATCTGAATTCTCTATTCCGGAATGGATACCTAGAACTTCCATTGCATTTTGTCTCTGCTTCTTGATCATCGGACAATCTGCAATCATCGTCTTGTCAAATCATCAGGAAGTCTTGGTGCACAGTGAAGGAGATGAAAGTATTCTGGCTCATCTTGGAGCACTTCCAAGCGGGACTGTGGTCTATACTGAACAAGCACATTGGGGGTTCATCATAGATGCCCCCGAACATGTCCATTTCACCTCTCATCCAATTCTCGGAATCATGGACGATAAAAGCGACTTGCAGGATAGAGCAACAAGTGCAATACGAGCAGATGATGGTGTTGCTCTCAAAGAGATGGGCGTGAAATACGCCTTGACCAGCCCAATGAGTCTGTTGGGAGCCACATTGGTCGAATCAAAGTGGTGGCGACCGATGGCTGTAGAAGATGGTGCCAGATTATGGAGCATGGGAAGTCATCCTGCATCTGGACAGCGGGGAATGATGTCAACCCCAAGTGAGGACGATTGTGGAAAAGGATGTGAATGGCGGCTTGAACCTTGGAGAGAACATCGCTGGTGGAATCATCCTGGGCTCAGTGATCACAGGGCATTCGTGACAGAAGGGGCAATCGAATGGACAACAATACTCCCAGATGAGATGTCAATTCATGGTGGAACTCTTGAATTATACTTTGATGCACCAGAAGGCCTGCAAATCAAATTCATTCTGGAAGGTGGAGTGGAGATGAATCAAATCACGACCAAAGGTGGATGGCAGACCTTGGTTCTAGAAACATCACCATTCGGTAAGCAAGTGAATCTCAGTGTTGAAGTGAATGGCGGAGGGGGGTTGTGGTTGAATCCAACTGGTCTCAGTGGACGAGGCGACCACCTTTTCGATGAATGTGGAGTTCGGATACATTGGGTGGAAGTAAGAGAATTCGGCATGATGGAAGCGCCAACGTGATGTACACAATACTCCCTGAATGTAGCCAGTGAAGGTACTGGTCTTGCTCCCAACCCTCGACGAGGAAGAGGCTTTGCCGCAGGTGCTGGCATCGATTCCGAATGGGGAATTATCAGCAAAGGGTATCTCATTTGATATTCTTGTTGTGGACGGGGGAAGCGAAGATGATACGCTCAATATCGCACGACAAGCAGGTTGTCGTGTCCTTAGCCAAGAGAGCAAAGGAAAGGGACTTGGGCTACGATTAGGGTTTGATGCCTTTCTTTCCGGAAACTACGACAGGTTGGTGATGTTGGATGCTGACGCAACCTACGATCCTGCTGAAATTCCAATATTATTGAAAGCACTAGACAAAGGTGCTGACATCGTAATTGGTTCAAGATTGCGCGGGAAAATGGAACCTGATTCCATGAGTCATCTGAATTATCTTGGCAATAATATTCTGACTTGGATAGCAGTATGCCTGTATGGGGCTGAAGTTTCAGATATCTGCTCTGGATTCTGGGGCTTCACCAAGAATGCTATTGCAACCCTCGACCTCAATTCCGTCTCATTCGAGATTGAAGCTGAGATGTACGCCTGTGCTGCCCTAACTGGACTGAAGGTCACTCACGTTCCAGTTAGTTACCGCAATCGTGTTGGAGAACCAAAACTTGGTTCATTGCATGATGGTACACGCATCTTGCGCAAATTGCTTACGCGACGCTTTCTCCAAAGAGTCGTCAAGTGAAGCATCTCTTGATGCTGATTTCACTCTTCTTCTCTACGCTGTGCAAACACCAATACTGCTCCAAGTAGAGCGGTCATGGCAAGAACACCGGTGAATCCAGGTACGAAACTTGCTGCACTAGCACTTTCATCATCGGTCTGTTCGTCGTCACCATCATCAGCAGCGGCCTCAACGATCACCGTGAACTCAAAATCGCCACCAGCAGTCTCATCAGACCACTCAGCACCAAAATCAAATTGTCCACTGAATCCGGTTGGAACTGTCAACTGGATGTACTTCGCCATAGAACTAGCCTGTGAACCGTCGTTTCCATCAATTGTGAATGTTGCATCCTCACCGAATGGTGGTTCGACAACCAAGGTCATGGCATCTCCATCATCATCCCAGCAATTGAAGTAAACCGTGATCGTCTCACCCTCAGTCACCACGATATCATCTACTGAATCACCAGCAGTGAGTATTGCCATACCGGAATCGGTCAGGTCATCACCATCTCGATACCACTCGATGTAGCACTGTGGCAGGCTGTTGACCCCTGGTTCAGGTTCTGGCTCTGTTCCATTATCGCTGTATAATAAGTCAAACTCCATCTGTCCAGGGAATGAATCATCACAAGTCAGCATCATGGTCTGGTGTCCCTCATCCTGTAGAGTGAAATCACTCGGAGCCCCGGTCACCGACCAACCATCTGAACCTTCAATGACGAAAGTGACTGTCCAGTCCTCTGGCATTTCATCACCCATGCAGAGTGGTTGACCTGCACCATCTTCACCGAACAAAGCAAGAACACCTTGATGATTCAGGTCATCGATGGAGAATACCATGAACTCAACGAAATAGATTGACGTTCCTTCTACCAGACCGTGTATGCGATGGCCTTCTACCTGGAATTCATTAGCCCCAAGCGCGTTACCATCCCAAAAGAATTCGTCACCACCATTGCCGCCATCATCATCCCAATCATGCTCATCTTCCTCCATCAGCATCATCATCAGCATATCCATCTCATCTTGGCTGATCACGCCATCACCTTCACCCTCATTCAACATTGAATCAAGAGCAGCAACGATGTCAGAACTCAGAGAAATCTCCATGCTTACATGCAATTCAGTACCACCTGGTCCTTCCTTGACATTAGCCTTGTAGACCCAATTGGATTGCATATATGGTTCAACGAATTCCCAGACTTCGTCGTCATCTCCGCCGCCGCCATTATCATCTCGAACCTGAGTATGTAGATCGACATCAACATGTGAATTGTTTCCGGCTGAAAAGTAATGGAGGGGAAGATTATCGAAATCTGTCACTCCCCAGTAATCCGTCCATTCGCCATCAACCTCTCCAGAACATTCCACTCTGACATTGACATAGTAGTCTCCTTCAGGAAGTGAATCAAACTCAAAGTAGAACTCGTTACCCAAGAATTCTCCCCAATCTTCTTGAGACCAATCTGGATATGGTCCATAGACGGAATTTCCATCTTGGGCATCCAGATAGCGTTGTTCAGGAATCAACTGAACATCCATTCTCCAACAATCATTATCCTCATCATCTGCAGGTCTCTCATCCCAGTACACTGTTAGGTTCATGAAGGCTTCACCGTGGAGATTATCACCGGTTGGGCAGCCATCGCCAACGCAGATTCCCTTGTTATCTCCAGCAATCCATTCGCCAGTATCAGAATCATATAGTTGAACTTCTATGTCATAATACCCATCATCATATGTGTTTCCTAAGACGACTTCGTAGTTTCCATTGCTCATGTCCTCTTGGAAATCTTCTTCGACAACTTCACGACCATCATCTGAATGCCTGACCAGTTGGATACTGAGTTCGTAGTTGGTTTCAGAGTCAAGATTGCCGATGCCGACGTCGAACATGATATCTTCACCAGTTCCGAAGTGATGGTTGTCATTGGCCTCGTAGAATTCTATCCAGACCTCTTCTGAATGGTCTCCAACATCGATGCTACCATTGCTCGAAGCGATGTCATCTCCGCCAAAGGCTTCTGAGAGGTACACTTCCACCCAATACTCACCAGCATCAAGGGTCACAAAGACAGGGAAGTTTTCCCATCCGCCATCAGATACAAACTCGAAACTACCTCCTCCGATATTACTCCATTCTGCAGATACATCGTATATCTCATAGCTGAGCAGATAGGTATCGTTGTACTTCAAATCCCATACAGTGAATTCAATCTGGCCGCGCCAGTTGTAGTTGAAGTCAACTCCCGGTTCAGCCCAGCAATCAGTTTCCATACCGATGCCGACCTTCTCTTCGTCATCTCCACTCAGTAGATTCCATTCGTTGTCGTACAGGTACACCTCAACATCGTAGCATCCATCGGATAGGTTGTTGATTTCATAGTAATAGTAGAGGTCGTGGTTCCAAGCCAGATCTTGTTCTTCACCCTCATCAACAATAATTCCGTCTTCATCAATAACATACCACTGGATGTTGTATTCTTGTCCCTCATCAAGGTCCCATGCGTTGATACCCATTTCCAGATGCGGCCAGACATTGTCGTTCTCGTCACAGTACTCACTACCGTGCGCCCAGACCTCTACCTGAGGTGGCGAGCAGTCGCCATCACCGACCTCA
>CAXRJY010000028.1:0-12569 GCA_964230915.1 Candidatus Poseidoniaceae archaeon
CATATTCTGGAGGCAATAACTGGACACTTGATCCGTTGCGATATGATGATAGATACTGGGACGCAGATGGAGATGGGATGCCCAATCTTTGTGAGTATAATTGGGAATCATATGTTCAGGATGGACTCGATGGGAAATTAATGGATTCTCATTTCGAATCTCCCGAAGCTGCAGCGGGGTGGTTTACTACCGACCCTAACAATCCAGATTCAGATGGTGATGGGCTACCAGACGGCTGGGAAGCTCTCTATCAGTGCCTTTGGGATGCTTCGGCTGTAGGAATAAGTCCATTGAATGGAAGCGATGCATACAACAATCCAGATGGCGATGGATTCGATATGAATTATGACGGTGTTCTCGATATCGATGAACAATTCGTGAATTATCTAGAATTTCACATCAAGGACACTCTATTCATAGGTAATCAGACTACAGAAGGGGTCGAATTGCCTGGTAATTTTACTACCTCGTTGTTCGCCAATATGTCTGATTGGGGAATTCCTGAGAAGGCATTTGGAGAATATGTTTCTGCAACAGTCACTGTTGGTATGCCGAAAAAGCACCATGGGTCAAGTGACCCATTGGACGCTGATACCGATGGTGATGGAATGCCCGACGGCTGGGAAATTCGATACGCACGTTGGGATATTCTAGATGATAATTGGATATTGAATCCAATCAACAGTACAGATTTCAGTGGTGATCCCGATAAAGACGGTATGGCCAATTGGGAGGAATATAATGCGATTGACCCATTGCTTTCTGAGACTAATGCCAATAAATCAGCACCACAGTGGTTCGTATTGAAAGCAGGAAATGTCTCATTGCTTCAGGAGTGGTCCTCTGCAGTGGCAAGCAAGAGTTTTGGTTCATTCATTACTTCTGAACAGATAGCTCGACGCGGATGGACAGCAGACCCTACTGATTCTGATACAGATGGCGATGGTTTCGTCGATGGTGCTGAACAATTGTTCACCAATTGGAACAGTTCTGCTGAGACTTGGACCTTGAATCCCTTGGTAGCAGGAGATGGGCAATTCGATTCAGATGGTGATGGCTTAACAGATTCTCAGGAATTGGGGATTGCTTCAAATCAACCGAACAATGGACTCGATCATCCGGCAGATGCGTGGCTGTTCCATGAGGATGCCTTTATCCAGGAACCTTTGGGATTGACAACAAGAATCACGATGATGCTGCTTACCAAGGAAAATCGTGGAAGTCTAGCTGGAGAACAGATGCAGAACTACGTTGCTACATCGCAAACAACTCCGCTTCTCAATATGCTGATCTCAATAACGGATCCTAGCAACAATGATACTGATGGCGATGAAATGTCTGATGGTTTTGAATATTGGTTCACAAAGTGGGACTTATCTCTGAACCGTTGGTCAATGAATCCTCTGACTACCACAGATACAGACCTTGACAGCGATGACGACTCATGGGATTGTGATGAGGACGGTAGTATCAGCGAGAATGAAACTTTCACAAATCTACGCGAGTGGCAATCTCTGGTTTATGGTCGCTATGACCGCCGAATGGGTAACAGCGGTTTTGGTCATGATGCCGTTGCTGCTTTGGTAGGTGAGGATGGACTCAGTGAATCTGCTGCCCGTTTGCAACTCTACAATACTTGGTCAACTCGAGACCAAGAGAGTACAGACAGAATGAGGGAAATCAACATGGTTGATCCTGACAATTGGAACCGTAGTCTATTCGGGGTTTCTGACCCCACTTCAGCAGATTCTGATGGCGATTTGATTCCAGATGGTTGGGAATATTGCTATGCCGCTCTGAACATGACAGGAATGTCATCTCCGCTACGCTGGTCTGCGAATCCGGTCAACCCTGCAGATGCAGATTATGATGGTGATAGGGACGGTTGGTATGACCGCGATGGCTTCGATATCCCAGCCGCTCAAGGCACATGGGATAATCGTGAATTCACACAGAGCGGCCCTCAGATTTCACCAGGCCTAGGAGACCTGCCTTTCACCAATCTGATGGAATACATGAACAACACACGTCCTGATCTGACTGATTCTGATGGCGATTGTGTGGTCATGAACAGGACTGCTTCTGGAGCGGATCCACAGGTGACATTGGCATATGAGATAGATTACAATCTCTCAGACGGGCGTGAAGTATTCAAATACGGAATGAATCCAAAAGACAACGATTCGGATCATGATTTCTTACCTGATTGGTATGAGTATTACTATGGTTGGAATGATGAGAACTCCAATTGGTCAACTTTGCTCAGTGTAGAGGTTGAATGGGAAGATTGGGGTTCAAGTAAAAAGCCGCTGAAATACAATATGGCTACAGATGAAGTTGAGCGACCAAACCTCAATCAGGTTTGGGTCACTTTCAATCCTGCTGACCCCAGTGATGCCAATCATGATTATGACAAGGATGGCGATTGGGATTGTTCAGCAACCTGTGTGTATACTCCATACACTAATTTCCAAGAATTCTTCATGACTACCAACACTACACTTTCTTCACCAAACGCTGTGCTGTTGGCTGGTTTGACCTATCATGGAACCAATGTTACTGAGTGGTGGCAGTTGCGAGAATTCTTGTTGGATTCAAAATCAGCCAATCCTGATGCCAGCAATTATCTGCGGATGAACAAGATGCCTAATGACAACATCTATTCTCTCAAGATAGATGATCTAGACACTAATTATCTCACATCAGATAGTAGTGATGACATTACGCTCTGTGATGGTTCAAAAACTGATGATTGGCAAATCGCAAACGCATTTTCTCCAGATTCACCCCCTAATTTGAATCAGGGGGAGTGGGAATATGGATGGTGGCATTTTGACATAGATGGTGACCATACGGCAGATGGTTCCAATCCTTTGAATTGGGACAGTGATGGAGATTGGACAGTTGATTGGTTTGAAGTCGAAGATGATGAGCAAGATGGAGTCCGTGGCGACGGCTCTCCACTGAGGTATGACGTTAGAGATATTTGAGCGTATTAATTTGGACACCGTAGGTGTCCAGCAATCGTTGCATTGAAATCGTCACTACGGTTCGGCTAACCGTGAGAGATTCTTCAACTTCAGTAATTGACTCCACAAAGGCGTTTTCTCTCGTAATGTTGATGCTTGTTTCCATTTGCCTTCCATTCTCGACTTTGCTACCGACTGCTTCTGCAGCAGGGGGCTCGGTCAGGCACATCTATACCTTTACTGGCGGCGATATTGAAGCGACTGCATTGTATCAAGGAGCTGGAGCAGATGCTACCAATAAGATTTCAATTCCGAAGGGGGCAGAAATAACAGATATTGAGATGACCCTCCAAGGCGCTTCAGCAACAGGATGGTCGCAGGTCGATGCTATGGATCGCAGTGATTGGATGCAGGGCGAGTCCAATTCCATGGATCCTCGTTCCGATCAGTTGACACTGGGTATGGCTTCAGCAACCAACGATTTCTACAGCCACGTTCCCAATGATTCACTTGATGCAAACAACTCAGCATGGTTGGATGACGGAGGTTTTGCTCTTCGTCAACCACATACGGGGAATACTTCTGAAACTCGTTTCAACCCCCAATCCCAGATCAGCAGTAACAGTTTCATGGCACAAGGCCAAGGTGCAATACTGAGCCATCATGGTTGGTTATTCATGTCGACATGGAGCGGCACTACTTTTTCCAATATGATCAAGCGCTTATGGTCCAACAATGGCAGCGTTGAATCAACCATCACCCTTGAGCAAGGAAGTTGCGTTCTTCCTCAAAAACCATCCAGCACATATTATGCAGCATATGGATTCAGAGATTGGACCATCACTCCGGATGAGAAGATGTTTGGTATATTTTCCACCTATCGTTATCACTATGGTTCCACTGCTCCAGTACAATATCATGCGGTACTTGAGATAGATATCAGATATGATGATGTTTGGAAGTGTGTTGATACATACGATATCAGTGCTCAGTTCAGTGATTATACCGGTATTGCATATGATAGAGTGAGTGATGAGATATGGGTTGCCCATGGTAGTCAAAGAAGGCTGGTATCTTACGAATTCCTTGGCAATGGAAATTATGATCGAGGAGATACAATGTACACTTTCTCGTCGCCTGCAAGTGGTTCATATGACTGCGGCAAGAATGGCGGTTTTGTCAGGGGATTGGCTGTCCATGGTGATATGTTCTGGATGCGCTGTAAGAAGGGCACCGGTTCATGGTCTACCACTGATGTTCTCAATGCATGGGCAGTCAGTACAACCTCTACTCAGTTGATCGGTCAATCTGGAACTAGAGACATCAATCAACTTGGCTATGGCCTGGTCTATGATGGCAAGAGATTGCTGACTTTGGATTGTGGATATTATACATGGGGTGGCTCAACGCTGTATTACAGGCAGTTTGGTTCGGGAATAGCGTACCCTTCCACTCCAGCACCTGGGACATCGATGTGGTTGTCCGAACCGTTGGAATCATCATCAGAGATAATCGCCGTCAATCTTGAGACACATTGGTCCGCACCTTCGACAGGAGACCGGGTTGATTATTGGGTCAGTGCTGACAATGGGACTCACTGGCAAGCAGTCGAAAGTAACACTACTTTGCATTTGGTACATACGGGTACAACATTGAGATGGAAGGCACAATTGATTGGTTCAAGTGCAGTCTCATGGTGGGTGAATCTACAATATTCCAGTTCTTATAACCAAGTTGGAACTTGGACTTCTCCACAATTCCCTACTGGTACTGAGATTGGTCTAGTTCGACCAATATGGTCGGCAGACGTCCCTTCGGATACTGAACTCAAGGTTTTTGTTTCCAACAATAATGGTGCTGATTGGGACGAAGTTCCAAACAATGCTGATTGGTCTTTCACTTCTAACGGAAGTCAACTCCGCTATAGTATCACCATGGAAACCACGGAGCCGACGATGACTCCAAAGATGAATCAGTTCGTGTTAAGATATCTTGAGGCATTCCCTAACAAGGTGCAACTCGATATTGGTGATGACAGTACATGGGATTGGCGCGGATTAGGTTTTCTTTCACAAGGAATCACTGTGATTGCAAGTGATGATTCAGTAGTGGGTGAGGACGTTTCACATCCCCCTACAATGGTGGCTGCTCTCAATCAGCATGTCCCATCAAACGGTATCGGTTCTGTGGAGATTCCAATCGCAGTCAAAGCAGCTGAGGCTGGCCGAGTCAAGATGACAGACCTCGATGTCTCTTATCGAATGAAGACTAGAGTGTTGGATGCAAGTCTTGATGGTGGAACATTAGCACCTGATGATGAATGGCGCACGCTTGAGGTCAGGGTTGCTGTTGGGGATGAAGCGGACAGAATCATGAGTGTCAAAGTGGAACTAGAGAATACTCATGGAGAATCTCCAATCATGATGTGGCAGTTAGGTGATATTTGTCAAAGTCTGGATGATGCTGGTGGCATCATAATGTTCGACGCTGGAAATTGTAGTTCAATAGATAATCAGTACGGTGTCAAGACATTGAGACTACCGATAAAGGTGGATTGGATTTGGGACGATGAAGTCGACATGCAGGCATTGGTCACCGTTGATGATGACATTGGCAGGGTAGTCACTGGATGGCAGACTGAAACACTGAATCTACGAATTGAGAATGATATCCAACTGGATGGTCTAAGAGTCCATGATGCAAATGAACGCGAATTACTGAATCATGATTGGATGAGAGGGGGTGAGAACATGACCTTCACTGGAGGTATCCATTTCGAAGGCACTTCACTTTCACCAAAGGCGGGTGAGTTCACCATACAGATAAGCGGTCAAAACCTGACTCCGGACGGTGATCCAACGGGTTCACCAGTGTTGTTACATGAAGAGCCAAATCCATCGCATGGAGAATATAGCATCACCTTGCTGGCTCCGATGCAGTCATCGCCCGGTGGAATGCTTTTCCAGATTTCAGCAATCAATACATCAAATGGTTCAAACTATGCGAATCCCGAATACAACACTCTCTTGGTGGTTCTTGATGGAAACAGTCCTTTGTTGGTAAGTGCAACTCCCGAGGATGGTATTGAGATTCACAAAGGTACTCCAGACCAATCCATAGAGATAGTGATTCAAGACAGTGTTGAACCACCGACAAAGATAGATCTGCATTATTGGCTGGGGTGCAAATCTCGACACGAAACCTGTTCTGATACGAATTTCAACAACCTCCCTGATCCACTTGAATATCGAATGATGAGTTTGACTTCTCCAGAGGTAAAGGCAGGAGGAATCAATATCTTTGCCGGTCAGATAGATGATAGTATGTTGCTTCATGGAGAAGTTGTGACCTTCTATGTCACAGGTTCTGATGTCAAAGGAAACAATGTCGCTATGGGTGGTTCAACAGTTTGTCCTGATAGTCCAGTGAATTGTGGATGGATGATAGGAGAGAACCAACCCGATTGGGACGCTGCTTTGGTCACCTACACCATTAGAGAGGAATTCGAACCGGAACTATCACCTGAGAATTCGACGATTGTAGGGCATAATGACAAGTCTCCATTGCATCCTGGTATTCCATACAATCTGGTGCTACAACTAGGGGATATGAATGGCTGGCAGGATCTTGAAAGTGTACGTTTGGCTCTTGCCGGTGATTTCGATGATGAAGAAACCACGATCACTGTCGATATCATGGAAGGTGAGATGGGCCAACCCGACATGGTTCTAACATCAGGTGGCTCAGGTCTTGCGGTCAGCAATCTGTACAGTCTTATCGCTGAAGATCCTGAGAATAATTCACGTGTTTTCATCAATATCAGGTTCCAATTGACTTGGTCTTTCCCTGAGGTTTGGGATACTGATGGTCTCTCATATTTCATCCCTAAGATGGAAGTGGTTGATCGTTCGTGCAGTCTTGATATTCTTGTTCCTTGCCATGAAGTTCGTATTGGGATGGGTAATGATTTGTGGAGTTTGGATAATGACCTTCGATTTGACTTGGAACAAGGCCATCTGACAGCAGTGGAATTGCGTAATGGAATGAATCATTACAGCAATGATGACACTACGTCTTTGATTGGAGCCGGACAAGCTTTGAGGTTCTCCGGCAGAGTATTGTTCAGTGAAGATTCAACTCCTGCTCCATCAGGTGCTTTCGACATCGTTCTTGGAGATCTGGAGCATGAATGGCGTACATCGCCAAGAGCCGGAGGGCATTTCTCTTTGGATCTCTTGATTCCAGATGTCAGAAGCGGTCACTTGAATCTGTGGGCCAGTATGGAAGATATGCCAGGCCTTGCAACAGATGAAACCGATGAGGACGTTAGATTGCGTTTCATAGTTGACAATGGTCGGCCGGAGATTGAAGGAATCTCGATAGCAGGTTCTATCGATGGCGAAAGAATCTCATTATCCAGCATCTCGGATGCCGATGTTATTCTTTCTACGCAGGATAACCATGGATTCAACCTGAATACTGCTCCTAACATGCACTATCTATTGAGGGCTGGAGCCAGTGAAGTAAGCCGAGGAAGTTTGCCTTTGTCGGATGGTAATGATGTAGATGGGAAGGTTTTCTGGTCAGCCGACCTTGATCTCACAGATGATGGTGCAACACATGTTCTTCCTACATACACATTGGATGTATGGGTGACTGGAGCAGATGCCAGTGGCAATCCATTTGATTCGGGAGGCAATACTGAAATTGACCCTGTAGCATCATTTGGTTTCATTCGTACCGGCCCATTCTTGGATCTGTCGGATTCCAATACCACCTTTACTTGGAGCGACCCAAGTCCTTCCCCAGGAGATGTAGTGGAAATGCAGGTACATGGTTCAAACCACATTGCCCAAATTGGAGATCTACGTTTCGTACTTGAGCAGAAGGTAGGAGAGAGGTGGGTCGAGGTTGCTTCTAGAAATACCACTGTAAAAGGCGTAAGTGAAATGCACATTGTGCTTCAATATACTGTCTCCAATGATGCTGAGGGCACGCTTGAATTCAGGGTCAGAGAATTTGATGGAGGCTTTGAATTGGATCGTAGGAGTACAACTCCACTGAGCATCTCTGATGAGGTCATCAGGGACGGTGAGGCATTAGCCAATCAGGTTGGTAATTCTGGACTCAGCGTGATTCTGTATCTGGTTGCCCTTGGATGTGCGATATATGGAATCTGGATGATGGTCCTGTATCGTGAATCGGTACGCGAAGACGAGGGTGGCGAATTGGACCAGACCAAGGATGTTATGGATGATCTGGATACTGCCAAGGCGGTGCCTGAACTTGCCACAGCTACTCCGCCGCCTCCAAATATGCAGGCTGCATTGCCATCTGCAACACCTCCTCCTCCGAATATGTCGGCATCTTTGCCCGCAACTACTCAGCCTCCACCTGCACAGGAGTCATCAGCCTCTAGTGCCGCTATGGTAAACGCTGGCGCAGGAGTTGCTCCAATTCCAGCAGAGGGTCTTCCACCAGGATGGACCGAAGATCAATGGGAGCATTATGGTTGGACCTGGCTACAACAGCAGGGGCGTGCCTGAGTGGAAGGCGGCAATCCTGAACAGAGGATGACCACGCTGCATGAGCGCATCGTACACATGGTTAGACAATTAGGAATGCCATTGTTAGAGATTAGTCTGGTGATTTCCAAATACACTAGAATCCTCCTTTCAGCAATCGAGGAGCAGGCACAACGTGATGGTGAGGTTGTGCCAGAAATCTTGACGAAGCCACTCGATATTGAAATGCCAGAATCACAGGGTTCAGAAATACAATTCGAGATTGAGAAATTATTGGATGCAGTTGATGAGCAGAGGATGGATATCTTGGATACTTTGATTCGTACAACCATTAATGATGAGATGATATCTCATGCTGATGCATTGATGCTAATGCGTTCTTGGGAAAAGGATGTGAGGGAGAGGTTAGCACAGGCTTCTACTCCTGGACAATTGTTTTCTCCATTAGAAATCAGCGAGGACTATTGAGTCAATCCCGTCCGGCACAGATTGAAAAATGAGGAACAGGTGGAAATGATATGCGTGCCATTTCAATCATGGTACTTTCACTTCTCCTTCTTTCCAGTTTAAGTGGTTGTTTTGGTGCCATGGAAGATGGAGGACTCTTCGGTGATTCTGATTCTGAAGAGCCATTTGGCATTCCTGGGGGGCTTACCCTTGCTTGCTTGCGTTCCACCCAGTTCAAGAGCATGGTAGTCGAAGTTGACTATTCAGAAGGCTATGAACCGGATTCGCAGACCATTTCAACACTCAAGTCTCGACTTGAACAGGTATGCGACAAGCCAGGAGGAATCAGCATTCTTGTTTCCCAGACTGATTTTCAACATGGTGAGACATGGAGTGCAGAAGAGATCAGAGAAAAGGGAAGGGATACTCGTGAGAGCCCCCCTCAAGATGGAGCAAGGTTACGTTGGCATCTATTGTTCCCTAGTGGTTCGTATGATTCAAGTGGAGTACTTGGAGTTGCAGTTGATGCATCTACTGCAGCGATATTCCTTGATGATGTCAGAGATGCTGAAGGCTTCCTCTCTCGTCCAAGTGCAGAAGATATCGAAGAAGCGGTGACTGTACATGAGGTGGGTCATCTATTGGGGTTGGTAAATCTAGTCTATGAATCACCACATCCACATGAAGATGACGACCACCCTGGACACTCAAACAATGAGAATAGTGTCATGTATTGGGCGATTGAATCTACAGATGTCTCAAGTTTTGTTTCAAATGATGTTCCTGATGAATTCGATAGTGATGACCTTGACGATCTTGCAGGAATGGCATCTGGAGAATTAGCAACCACAGACCAATTGTGGAATTGAGTTCATACGCCCAATCGCTTGTTGCGCTTTCTCGCTACTGCAGAATTTGATACCTGCCAAGCATCGACCATCGACCAGAAGTAGATTCCAACCCAAAGTATCACGGTGAAGGACAATGGGATTTGTAGCAAGGTCCAATCAACGGCCTTTCTGTGTTCACGATTGAAATGTTGGCCAAGGAAAAGCAGTGGAATGGCAGCCAATAGAACAGCCACCAAGGGGCGGATCGAACCCCAAAGTCCGACTCCTGCAGTCAATTCTCTCCAAATGGCTTTACTAATTCCCGTCTTGCTCTTCTTTGGTTGAACGGCCAGTTGCACGACGATTTCCTCTTCACTCATCGCCATCACCATATCGTTACAATCAACATTATTCAATATCTGTCATGAAGGTTAACCACTCCGGACTCTTTTCTAGCCAGTTTCTTCCACATCAGGCCAAGGCCGAAGAGCGCAATCGCAAGAACTCCTACGACATATTCGAATGGTATTCCAGTGCGATTTTCAAGGCCGTGTTCGATAGAACTGAATCTCCACGCAACAATTCCTGCTAACAGGCCGGCTAGAAGTAATGTGAATGCACGTCGAGAAACTGCAGATTCAGACATATCAGCCACATCTTTTGGTGTCATCTGCATGCCTAGCATGGCTCTGACCCATATAGGGAGAAGGCGCTTGAAATCATTGATCGATTGAGAGCACAGCCACAATCCAATCCCTGGACCAAGAAGCATCCAATCAACCGCATTCCATTCCCACCCCATCGGATTGAATTCACCACCCCATATCGAAGAAATCGCAAAAAAGACAGAAACACCAGCAACGGAATACAGCATTACATCGGCAACAATGATGCCTAAATCAGCGGCTTCTTCACCACTGTCATCACGAAAATGCGAATGTGAATTAGATAACGACATCTGCTCCAGTTCCCAGTCATCCATGCACTGTGCTTGTGCATATGGCATAATGCTCTTGTGGCTGCGGCCAGCAGAAAGTATGCGGATGGTGGTAATATGAGGCGGCGGAAGGTTCTGGTGACTGGATTTCCTCCATTTGGGGGGGGATCTGACAACATCAGCCAGAACTTGATCAAATCACTATCCTCGCTTGGCTCATCGGTGGTGCAGATTCCAACAACACCGCGAGTGGATGAACAGGGTTCTCCAGTGAGTTTGTTGGAGAATGACAGAGTTTTGATTGAATGGCAGACTGAATTGTTGAGTTGCGATGAAGCCGGCTCGAATTGGACTGCTGAAAGAATCGCCTCTCTCGATTGTGATGCTATTCTCCATCTTGGTTTGTGTAATGAATGTGAAATTCCAAGATTGGAGAGAGTTGCAAAAAATCTTCTCGAAATGCGTATTGAGGATAATTCTGGGCGAAAATGTTCCAATCTCAGTATTGTAGAAGGTGGTTCAGAATCGCTCAACAGTACGTCTCCAATGAATCGGTTGGCGATTGAAGAGTTGGCCACAGATGTTGGCTTTTCTGATGATGCAGGTGGTTTTGTTTGCAATGAGACCTATTACAGAACTCTTGACGCCATTCAGAGCAATGGAGTACTGGATCGCTATGGTCGGCAATTACCCTGCTTGTTTCTACATCTGCCGGATTCGGATTCAATTTCATTCGAGATGCAATCAGAGTTGGTCAAACAGATTGCCGGATGGTTAGTGGTGCGTCCAAGAATCGTAGTTGCATGTTCGGTTCTTGAAGGAGCGGATGGAAGATTCATCAGTTGCCGCCGTGCACAAGGCGAGAGTTTTGCTGGTGCATGGGAGTTTCCTGGAGGCAAGGTGGAGAGAGGAGAGACTCTAGAGGAGGCATTCATTCGAGAAATCGATGAGGAACTGTCCTTGCCAATAGATGTGATCAGACCATTGGCTATACACGTTCACGAAATGGCAGAACTGGAAATTGAATTACATGCCTGGCATTGTAGAATAGTAAGTGGTCAACCTCGCCTCAGTGTTCACGATGAATTGCGTTGGTTGAAGGTAGAGGAATTCATGGATGCGGAGTGGATAGATGCGGATATTCCTTTAATTTCCAGGATACAGAGCATCCTATCATCATGAGAACCATTCTGTGGGTTCTCCCATTTTGGACATGCTCCTTTCATCTCCAACATTTCTTGGAATCTCTTGACGTCCTCGATGCCAAGTGACATCTTCCAACCATCTTTGCAGGTCATCACCCTCAATAGTAATGGCAAAAAAACCGCCAAGCGGCACTTCGCCAGGGATACAGAATGATACCTTGTTGGATAATGCTGCTTGACGGGATAATCTGAATGTTGTTCTATTATCTTTGAGCGATTGACTCATTGCATCGAGTGCAGTATCCAGTATTCGATGATCATGAATGATATCCAGAATTCGTTGCAAGTCGAGTTCTGTGAACTCCCATTCGACTGTACTTTCAGGCATTGGGAAACCCGTAGGGCGGTCTTGAAGTTCGTCAATACTCAGTTCCGGAAACAGATTCTTCAGTGAATCAAAGACAGCCATTGGGTCATCTGCACCTTTGATTACAGTGGAGCAACTGACATTCACCACCCTTTCATCCATGCAGTTGGCAGAGGTCGACAATTCATCAATCATCCCCAATCAGATGACAAGTTTCAGGTATTCAACTATGGACGAGCAACCATGGAGGCACCTTCCATGCCGGTTGTGGTTTCAGTGATTCCGACTTTCAACGAGGAGAAGTGGATATCCCGTTGCTTGGATTCCCTACTGAAGCAGACCTATCCCA
>CAXRJY010000029.1:0-8527 GCA_964230915.1 Candidatus Poseidoniaceae archaeon
ACCAGAATTCCATAGACCTTGATTGTAACAGCGGTGATTCATGCTGGGGTAGCAATGCTTTCGATGATTACTACCCTGATGATGCAGCAGAAGGAGTGAATCATTTCGATTTCGAGATGTTAAGTCCGGGTATGTGGGTCAGTCCGACAGGATATATTGCCAAATTCTCTTCCTTCCATTCATTATTCTACAATAACACTGGAACCACTAGCAATCCATCACACTACATGTATGATTGTGCATATGTCCAATATGATACATCCAGTAATGGGATCGACTGGAGCGGCGCTTGGCAACACATCGATTTCGATATGACCAACAGCTCGGGAGTCAGCTACAGCAATGGAATCTATCCAATCGGAGTTGGAAACAACAAGATTCAGACTTGCGATGGTGTTCCTACCGGTTCATATGCTCTTGGGGGAACCTCTGTGCATCCTCAACTCAATGTCAATGGTTGGGGTACCTTGGCATTGAATTTACAGGGTGCTATCAACAAGTATGCACGGTTCAGGTTCGTTCTTGAAAGGAATGACAACTTCGACAAGACTCCAGAAGAACCCTTCCTGCCAGGGTGGTATATTGACGATTTCCGCCTCGGTGATCTCTTGCCTCAGTCTGGAACAGTCGTTGTCGAGGGATTCTCTTCATCATTGAGTATGGGTCAACCCGGTTTCCCGGATGGGTTTGGAATATTGAGCCTTGAATCTGTCACTTCTCCAACGAATTCTCTCACTGTAGACATTCTCAATGCTCAGGGAACTGAGGTGGTGGTTGACAACAACAACCAGACTCTCCTTGGATTGGAAGGAGATATGATTGAGTTATGGGATATCAACACATCAAAATATCCGCAGATACAACTTCGTTTCAATTTTGACAGTGGTCTGTATAGACTATCCACTCCAGAATTACACGCTATTCACCTAGGTAGCCGAATCGGAACTGGATTGAATGATACGACATCCGCAATAGCCAGCCCTCCTGCCAGCGAAGGTGAATGGATGACGAGTGGAGTCATGGGTGAGATGTTGATGTACTTCCCAACGGTGACTGATAACTCAATATCTCCTCCTGCCTTGAAGAACAGTTACCGTCAACCGATTACCGGGATAACGCCCGTTGTTACTGATGATTGTTCAGATGACCCTAGCATGGAATTGAATGTAGGTGGAGGAGCTCCAGTTTCTGTTACCCCAGGCCAGATGTGGACTCCAAGTGAGCCAATATTCAGTTTCGTCTCTCAACTATCATATTCTGTACCGTGTACTGTTACGGGTCTATGGTTCGACCTTCAATTCGGATTCAGTCCCAGTACAGTCAGAATTGATATCGCCGGTGATGGTGATTATGAATGGGGATTCGATGAGCCTGCCTTCGCCCATTTCGGATTGCAGGACAAGTATTGGAACAACAAGGTGGATGGAATCAATATGGCTACCGATACCAGTACACTCACCATTGGTCCATCTGGTACAGGAATAGGGGGGACCTTCATGATGCCTAAAGGAGCAACAGTATTGGCTGCTGAGTTTGCTCTAGATCAGAATACCATCTATTCCAATAGTAATCAGACTGAAGGATTCTCAATGAATCTGATGTCAGGTACTCAAGAGGAATATCTCGGAGATTGGGAAAATGTCTCGACTTGGTCGAGCGATGGCTTCAATATTCCAGAAGTTGATTTGAAGTCTTCAATGAATTCATTGCTTTCAAACCCAATGGTACCAACAAGCCACATTGATGCTTATGGAAATGAATGGGTTTCATTCCATTTCAAAGCCCAGAGTCCAAATGCTTCCACGGGAGCAAGTATGCGCTTACAGAATCTGATAATTCTCTATGATTGGAGTGTGGAACTTGGTGCTCAGCACAACTTGGTCAGAGAGTTGTCGCAAGGTATTGCTCTGGGAACGGAGTCAGGCGGAATGGTCTCAGTACCTTTGGAGATGCAGGCAACTTCAGGCGGTGCTTTGTCTATGCACGACCTGATGGTAGTATCCTCCTCTGGCTATTCCAGTAGCCTGACACTGACAGATTCCCCGTTTGGTCTCTATCCTGATGGAGGGATAATTGAGGCCGTGAGTCAGCACGCTGTCGATGCTAGTACAGGTGCTTCTTTCGACCAAGCGAGATTGAGAATTGAATCCACGACTGGTTCCATTGAACTTGGTTACTCAAACCTGATGGGTTTCTGGGAAGTTGAAGACCCGGAAGATTTGATCACGCTACAATCCTCGAGTGCAACCGACATCCTAGGTGCTAAGGAGATTTCATGGCGTTTCACCATCAATCCCTCATGGGAAGATTCACTTGAGGCTCGTGTTTTTGCAAGTTTGATTGCAGATAATGGAGTAGAAGGGATGCCTGGAGCAATTGCTTTGGCACCAAGTACCGGAAATGCAATTGAGAATGATGCTGGAATCACTGAATTCGATGTCCAGAACAGTGCAGGAGAGTCTCAATCTCTATCTGATGGCCGTTCTAATCAACTGATTCGTCTTGTTGGTAGTATCAAGTTGGAAGGTCTTGAAGCAGCTCCGGACCCTGCATCATACAGAATTCTCATGGAAGTTCTTGATATCAACAGTACTGACCCTCAGAATATCACCTATACCTGGATAGAGGTAGACAATGCTTCAGGTCCAATCGGTGGAGATTTTGATTGGCTTGTGGACCTTGGTGAAGATGCAGCAGGAACTGAGGAATACCGATTCCGTATGGCTTGGTATACAGGTGGAGATACTCTATGTCCGCCCGGAGAATATTTCCCTGGCCCCGAATGTGAGATACAGTTCCAGTTGACGATTGATACATATTCGCCAAGCCTCAATGATACTCAAGTCTGGGACGGTTCAGCAGCACCTGGTAATGCAGGCGGATACTGGAGACCATTGTATGATGATACATGGGTCAGTCCTTCACAGACTCAGTGGTTCAAATTCACTGCGCAAGACATTCCTGACCCTCCTGAAACTCTGACACTGAATTATTGGGTCCAGAAGGACCACGATGTCGATGAAGACGGTATTCCTCATGAGAGCGAGTATCTCCAAGTGACTTTGCAAGGTGATGGAGCGGCTCCAGTAGCAAATTACACAGGTACCATCAACGATATTGCCAACGATGGCCATGATGGGCGCGTCAGCCTGTTTGTTTCAGGCAATGACCTTGCAGGTAATTCCATCGTAGCAGGTTCACCAGGTTTGGATAATGATTTGATATCATACGTCGGAATGGGAAGTCGTAATCCTGGAATTGAGAGTTTCAAGATACGCGACACATTTGGCAATGAGTTTGATACAACTACCAAGACGATGTTTGCAGGTAATGAGTATCATTTGATTGTTGAAGGAAGAGATGACAATGGTTGGAGAGATATATCCTCATTTGAGATAGACCTCAACCCTGGTGTTCCAGATGATATGGTTCTTACATATTATCCACGAACCCATACGGTAGTAACCGATAGTCTTTGGATCGAGGTTGTAGAGGCTTCGAATGATAGCAATGGAACACAGATGGTGCGTCGAAATGGGCAATCCTTGATAGATCCATTCGAAACAGAATTCATGTTGGATATGCCAATAAAAATAGATTGGAATTGTCCCACTGCAACAGGAGTCATGACACCTCAAGTAAGGGTAAAGGACCTTGACCCGAACAACCCATCCTCAGTATTGACAGAATCTGGTGGTCGCTACAAACAACGTTGGATATATGGCGATGGATTCCTTCTTGATACCACTTCGTTGAACCTTGAAGACATGACAGGACCTTTCATCACTTCAAATATCTATAATTTCGGCAGCGGTTCAAGTGCTGATTATGTCTATTCGGGAGATACAGTCCAGTTCACTGGCCAGTATGCATTCAAAGATGGATATCCAAGTGTTGTTGTTAATCCAGAAATAACGATGACAATGATAGTCACTCGCCAAGATGCATCTGCGGATTCAAGTGGAAATGAGCAGTTATCCGGAGAGATTACTTATCACGAATTCAGTGGAGGTGTTTTCGCAATAAATCTGACAGCTCCAAGCAAGACCAATGAATTCCATTATACCTTCAATGTCGACTCAAGCAGTCTTCCAGAAGGCGCAGTTGATCACACTACTGCAACTCAGGAATTCAAGATCAAGGTAGACAGTACGGCTCCAGAGATTCTTGCGAATACATGGCAGGCTACCGATACCAAAGGAGCCACCTTGGGTGATGGGATCATGCCTTCTTCATCGATACACTGTGTTGATGTTCAATTGATGGTCAAGGAAACTGAGCGTCTGGATCCACATTCAATTTATGTTCACTGGATGTTTTTCCAGAATGGTGAGAACTGGAGTTTTGCTGAGGCCAACTATGGTGGGGCTCAATCAAAGAATCTGAGTTTAGTCGGTGGAGGAGACCAGATTATCGCCGAGAGTGCAGAATGTATCGACTTGTGGCCGGATGGCCATGAATTACCGAGCAAGGAACAACTTCAGAATGTGATTCTACGATTCTGGGTAACTGGTCATGACTCGGCTGGACTTGGATTGTCTGGCGGAGGTTCTGATACGAACCCGATACGCGGAACACAGGACCAATGGACCAGTGAATATGAGGTGGTCTATGAGCAGGCGGAATTCGCGATAACGCAATTCAAGATGTTCCCCAATGCTCCAGAAGTCGGAGAGAAGGTACAACTCGACATTACTGTTCGAAATGATGGTAACACAGCAGGAACATTGGAAATGAAGATTGAGGTAGTATCTGCCAGCGATGGCGCAAGAGCAACTGTGAAGATAATCACCACTCCATCGATAGGAGTGTTTGACGGCGTGCTTGGTTCCAATTCACACAATATGGAGGTTGACATCGAAGCATTCAGAGAAGCAAAGGCAAATCTGCACTTTGAGATTACCAACAATGCTACTGGAGAATTGATCTATACCAGTATCAATTCTGGACAGACATATGACATCAGTTTGGCTACCAGCGTGGATGATTCACTGCCGGTAGGTTTGATTCTAGCAGTGCTTGGTGGATTGATTGGGATTCTAGTCATTGTAGTAGTCGTTCTGGTCCTCAGGGGTCGTAGTGAAGGCGAATATGATGAATTCGAATATGGGGATGACAAGGCATACCCAACCATACCATATGAGGCGCAGCAAGGATATGGTGGCGGCGGTGAAGAAGCCTATGGCAGCGGTGGATACGACCATGCAGGTGGTGGCTACGGTGGCTATGGCGCTACAGGAGGCGGAGTCACACCAGAGATGCAGCAGGCTTTGGCTGAATTCCCACAATGGGACCAGCAGACAATCCAAGGCTATTTCGACATGGGATGGTCGGTTGAGCAGTTGCGAGATTGGGTTCGCAACCAGGGTTGATTTCGATGTCTGTAGTCCTCTCATGGGAGGATCAAGTCTGGGTTGACCCAGACGGTGGCCGTATAGTGTTCCATGCAGTATTGCCGACCGTTGTGTATCCTCGGGCAATGCGACCAAGAGCCCCATGGGATGGTCTTGCACTACTTGCTGGAGAGGAAGATATCGATGCTTGGGAGTTCGAAGAGAAATCAGAGAAGGAGAGTGCTGGCATCAACCTGACAGAGGCGATGCTTGGAGGTGGAGCAACCCAGTTGTACCTAGAGAGATTGATGTTGCTGGAAGAAGTATCTGGAGGGAGGTTTCCAGATCCAGAACCATGGCGAATGTTGAGATTGGCCAAAAAGCATGACCGTCCTGTTTACCATTTGGAGCCACCTATGGATGATGATGAATGGGTCGCTCATCTTGAGAGAGAAGCGGATCAATTGACTCGATGGAGGACATTACTGAAAATTCCGCGCCAAGGCCGTAGGTTCAGCAAGTTACTGAAAATTGCAAAGGTAGCCTCTTCACCTCCTTCGGATGGCCCGATGGAACTACAGGTTGCTTCAGCATTGGCTGCGTCTTGGTGGTGGTTGTTGGAGGAGAGCCTTTCTCCCGAATTGAGTCTTGAAAGAGATCAAAGAATCGTAGCAAGATTGCGCGGTGCAATCGCTGATTTGAGGTCAAGAAATGGAGATGATGCGACCTTGATGGTGCCATCATTACAGGTCCGGATTCCGAAACTGATTGAACTTCTCGAATCCGGAGTCGAGCCGGAAACGGCAAATGGCGGTACTACCTCGGACGGGGAGGAGGAGTGAGTATGTCCAAGGTTGAAGCGCCTCAGGTACAGGTCGAGAATCAACTGATTCGTTTCATTCCTGCTACACCAATAGATCCCGACAAGGCAGTGGATGAGCTAGGCGCTTCTAGAAGTGGAGAGTATGTTATCCATGTTCTAGAGAGGCCAAGAGCAACCATCCTACTCGACAAGAAGGGACGAATTGTCGTTCATGGAACTGTACAACCACAAGCAGCAAGAGCCGCAGTCAGAGAATTCCTCCTTAGGCTGGGGGATAGTGATGAAGGTCTGAGTTCGGAGAAAGGACCAGTGATTGCATCCTTCGACTTTGGAAAGTCCTTGGATATTGAAAGAGCACCTATCTATGCCGCTGAGTCGAAGGTGGATGAAGCATTAGGGTGCTTGAGAATTGATGACCAACGTCATGATCTTGAGTTATTGGTTTGGCCAAATGGTAGAGCGATAACAACAAATTCTAGACATGCCAATCTGGTTGCCATGGCAGCAATCCATTGGCGCGACAAGTTTGAATCCGAAGGTCTGTTTTCAGAGGATTGATTCCATGCTCATCGACAAAGGTCGTTGGACTGGACCTATTCTGGACAACCATTTCCATCTCGATAGAGGGCATCGATTCCTAGATGCAGCACTCGATTTCAAGCGAACAGGTGGAACAGACTTGGTTCTGGTCCACAAACCGGATTTTTCGGATTTACCAATTTCCATTGAAGGATGGAGAACTGCATATGATGACACTGTGGCAATGGCAGCAGAGGTTCGCAGAGATGTTGGTCTTGGAGTCAGAGTTGTTCTTGGGCCCCATCCCGCGAGTTGGGCTCATCAAAGACAAGCGATGGGAAGTGAAGTTGCTGCAGAATTGTACACCGATGCAGTAGAGTTGGCCATTGAATATTGTAACGAGGGTCAGGCTTGTGCGGTAGGTGAGGTTGGTAGGCCACATTGGAAGGTTGAGGAAGATGTATGGGCGGAAGCCAATGAATTGTTGTCTTGGACGATGTCAAGAGCAGCCAAAGAAGATCTAACTCTACAATTACATGTTGAGGGTGATGGAGCCTCCACCTATGCAGACCTTGCAGCAATGGCAGATAGGTGTGGGCTTTCCCCATCTCGTTTGGTAAGGCACCATGCACCTTCAGAAGTTGATGCAGCAACTACCGCGGGAATTGTACCTTCAGTTGTGGTTGGGAAGGGAAGCGTTGAGAAGATAATGGCAACCATTGCTGACTGTAAAGATGGTTTTGTCATGGAGACCGATTACATGGATGATGCGAGAAGACCTGGAGCAGTACTTGGCCCCAAGACCGTTCCTAAGCGTACACAAGCCTTGGTAGCGGCTGGTTTGGATGAAGAGAAACTGTGGTTAGCGCATCATGAGATTCCAGAGCGTCTGTATGGAGAGAGCGAATAAGCGCCTTTTCATGAAAACGACAAGCATATGACGGGGGCTTGGCAGGGAGTTTCTGTGCGGACAGTCAATCGCGTGTTGCTGCTGGGCATTGTTTGCCTTTTTGTTCTGAACTTCACGACTGCTGAAGCGCAAGCACAATTCGAAGTGGAAGTAACTCTGCAATGTCAACCAGATTCAGTGGAATTGGATGTCAGTTCAGGATCAAGTGGAGAAGAAACCATTGTTTGTCAGGTTGAGAATGGAGCAATGTATGAGAAAACTGTTGAGCTATCAATCACTTCAGAAGACGAATCAACTACGATATCAACCTCTCTTTCAGATCAGAATCTAGTTGTTGCAGCGGGTGCTACTGAAGAAGTCTCAATAACCTTCAGTGCAAATCTTAGATCGCCGGTTGAAAGTACGACTTTTGAATTGAATGCAACCGTTACCAAGTTGGGCTCAGTGCCACTGAATGAGCAAGTGCAATCTACAACCAGTGCAGATATTTCTGCCAGTATTAAGGGTTTTATTGACCTTGAATATTCAGCAACTGCATTCACTTTGAGTAGTAAGCCTGGAGAGACATTCAACATCAGTGCTAAAGTCAGGAATATTGGCAATGTAGGAGTAGAAATGGCATTCAAAATCAGTAACGCTGCTGAGTTATCGGCAATGGGTATTGAATGCTCACAATTACAATTCGATACATTGATGCAATCAGGTGCTTATTTTGATGAAGATGTGATGACTTGCACCGTCTCCGATGATTTTGAGAAGAGTAAGGAATTCACTATCAAGATGTATGTTCGTGCAGAATGGTCAGGGGAGCAATTCGAAACTACAGATGAGAATGTGAAGGTCTCCATCGAGGTTCCTTCAGAAGGGGGCTTTGGAGGTTTGACCGAGGACCTTAGTCAGGAAGATAAGCAGATGTTGATCTATGCTGGAGGCGGTTTGGTC
>CAXRJY010000030.1:0-14859 GCA_964230915.1 Candidatus Poseidoniaceae archaeon
TCTAGCTCCAGAAATATTGATCTGATCCCACAGTCGTTGCAAGAATTGTTAAGGCGGAAGACTTCCTCCTCCTGAACAAATGTTTACGGTTCGGCCAGCGGATTCAACAGCGATGCCAAGACTTTAAGCAGCACTCATTCCGTCGAATGGCTTGGGGTAATTCACCTTGGTGAAATCTGCTCCGATACACAAGGCTACACCTGCTGCTCCACTGATCAATTGTGGGTCCGTTTCATCTGAAACCGCTTGTCCACGTGGATAGATCCAAGTCACCGAGATCAAACCGTTCTCATGTGCTTGGCGAATCATTGTTGCAGCTTCGGTCAACATCTCGTGCTCATATTCACTTCCAAGATAGATCGTATAACCAATTCCAACAACATTCACGCCATTATTTATGAGAGTGAAGACATCATCTACATCCCACATTGCCATACTGATTGGATCTCGTTGTGAAGTCTTGACCATGTGACTCTTGCTGTTCAATTTCACAAGGTACGGAACCTCAGGGTAATCCATGGCATACTTGGAGATTAATCCTAACTGCCCTGCCAGAACTCCGATGGTTCCCTCAGCATGAGCACGCGAACCTATCTCAAACAGATGCTCAGGGTTGTTGGAAGAGAGGGGTATCTTGTTTCCACCATCATAGAAATCATCATTCAGATGTTCAATCTTTTGATCACATGCAAACAGATTCATCTTTCCGGTTCCACATGTAGCGGCCGCCATATTGGCAAGCCAAGTCTCTGCCATCTCTTCGGGCACATCTGCTGGAGGGTTGATATCCATGGTCATCAGCGACCTTGGCACAAGCGCTCCGACCTTGAATTAATCGCTATGGGGATAACAACCGTTAGGTGGGTTTTCTGGAAACCGTCAAAGAAAAATATTGTTTCTGCACGGGGCATTATTATGATTGAGCCGGTATTCTTCTACGCCTGCTCAAGATGTGGCACTAAGGGGCATAACCGCAGAACTTGCCCACAAATCAATCCTCAGAAGGCTAAGGCAAGGAAGTCTAGATTAGACAACAAAGGAAGTCGACAATGTTCTGAATGTCGCCGCTCTGGACACAACAGTAGAACCTGTCCCAAACTACATCCTGAACGTCCATTGAAAAAGAAAAGGACTGGAGTTCGACGCTGCAGTCATTGCAATCGTAGAAATCATAATTCCCGAACTTGTCCGCGATTGAACCCAAATCGCTCGAAAAGAAAACGGCCCAGAAAAGATGGTAGAAAGGTATGTGGCGAATGTAGGAGATCGGGGCACAATATCAGAACTTGTCCACGTCTTCATCCAAACAAAGCAGTATCAAAACGACAGCCAAAAGACGGTAATAGAAGATGCAATAGATGTGGTAAAATCGGACATAACATCCGCACATGCGGTAAGAAAAGAACTAGCAGATCTTGAGTCAGGAGTGGAATGTTTCAATCCTTTCTGAAGTCCCACTTGCTACATCTATGACCTGCGATGTAGTCTTGATGCCACCCTCAACATGTTCCACACCGGGCAGATAACCAGGACAAACTCCAGTCGCTACGAAGACCGAATCTGTAGAACGGCACAGTTCTTCGGCTTTCCACAACCTATCCAGATCGCCTTCAACCATTTTGCTGGCGCGCTCTCGCTCCTCATCACTTCGATATTTGAGGCGACCTTCGAATACTCCACCCAATCCACGAAGAGCAGCAGCAGTAATGACTCCCTCCGGAGCAGCACCAATACCTAACAGAAGGTCATAAGGACCATTTTGATCAGCAGCCCAGATTGCAGCAGAAATATCGCCATCACCCATAAGGTGCAATTGCGCTCCTGTTTCCTTGACCTTTGAGAACAGCTGTGCATGGCGTTCACGATCGAGTGCCACAACTCTGACTTCACTCATCGGCTTGTCCAGTACTGATGAGACCTGTTCTAGATTCCATGAAACGTCTGCATCAAGACTGATCTCACCCGCAAGGTCAGCGCCGGCAGCAATCTTATCCATGTAACAATCTGGAGCGTGAAGAAGGTCTCCTCTTGGAGCAGCAGCTAGTACTGCAATGGAATTTGGACTATTGGTCGCGCAATTATTGGTACACTCCAACGGGTCAACGGCAATGTCAACTTTCAGAGCATCAGGATGACCTTGCATGTTTCCAAGAGGTTCCCCAATCCACAACATTGGTGCTTCATCCCGCTCACCTTCACCTATTGCAACGCGGCCATCGAATGGAACTTGATCAAAAGTGGAACGCATGGCTTCAACCGCTGCACCATCCGCTGCTTTCCCATCTCCTTTACCTCTCCATACATCGCTGGCAATTGCCGCATTCTCACAGGCCAAACGGAAGTGGTCAACCAAGTCTCCGACTCTTGCCATGCCCCCCCGAGAAGGAAGCGGGTGTCAAGCATTGCGGAACTATCCCTTGAGTTTCTCAAGCACGACGATATCCGTTATTCGAGCATTAGGGTATTGACCCGCCTCATCCTTCTCCATTGATTTGACCATGTCCCATGCACAAAGAAGTCCAGCACTTACACCTGTTAACGCCTCCATCTCAACTCCCGTGCGGTAATTCGCTTTGACTGTGACCGTACAACGAAGAAGCGAGTCTTCCCAGTCCCATTCCACCCAACAGCCATCTATTGGAATAGGGTGACAATGTGGAACAATGCGAGGAGTATCCTTGACCGCTTGAATCGCTGCAATAGTTGAGGCTTCAAGCACATCTCCCTTCTTCAGTGGGCCACTTCTTATCGCTTTGGCAGTCTCTGCTTTCAAATGTAGGAGGCCACTGGCCTTGGCTTGCCTAGGAACTGTTGGTTTGTCAGAGACATCTATGATTCCTTCAGTCATTTACTCACCCCAACCCTGCCTTCCAGACCGGTCCACTGGCTCTGACCTCTTTCTTCCACAACGGAGCCTGAGCTTTGAGTTCGTCTATCAGCCATGAGCATGATGCAAAAGCCTCCTTACGATGAGGCGATGCTACATGAATCGAAACGATGGGTTGCTGTGGACCCACAATGCCAACCCGATGGGCTAGAACGATTGATGAAACACCATGAACTCGAATCGACTCCTCGGCCAATTGTCTCAATACCGGTTCCAATCTCTCCTTCCACGCATCGAATTCAAGCCTGACCACTTGCTCACCTTGGTCAATATCCCTGACTATGCCAAGGAAGGAAACCACCGCCCCGCAACCCTCAACGGAAAGGCGTTTCTGAAGTGCTGAAGCATCGAGTTCATCCTCGACCACTTCAATGACAACCCGCTTCTCCATGACTGGCGCAAACGGTTGCAATACATCCACCTTTTGTAACGAATACTTGAAGCCATATTCACACAGGCCGCATCAATGAGCGCATCCGCTGCAGAACCGATCCATATCATGGGGGCTGGATTATCGGGGCTTGCGGCATCAATAATTCTGGCAAAAGCAGGAAAAGAAGTTCACATACACGATATCAGAGAAGACTCAGGTTCACGTTTCGATGGCGATTTTCAAGGCCTCGAAAATTGGAGCAGCGACAGAGATTTTATCGATGAGTTGAGAGAATGGGGAATAGACCCTGATGAATTCAAATCAACACCCTTTCATGAAGTCGATGTCATACACCCTGACGATGAGATCAGCAAGGCATGGGGTCCTAAGGTAGCATTCAGAGTAGTAGAAAGGGGTACATCTCCGCATACCATCGATCAAGGTTTGAAACGCCAAGCCTTGGATGCTGGCGTCAACATCCATTACAAATCAAGAGTCAAATCCGAAGATTGTACTATCATCGCTACTGGTCCGAAGGGAACTTCAGCAGTCGCTTATGGTGAGGTTTTCAAGACAAGTTTTCCTGACCATGTTTCATTTCATCTAAACGATAAACTAGCACCTGGAGCATATGCATACCTCATTGTCATAGATGGCATTGGACTCATATGCACCTGTCTTTGGAGAAAACAAAGCAAGAGTGAACGTTTTCTCAATGAAACAATCGCTTGGTATGAGAAAAATTACCCTGAACTCGATATTGAACCTATCAAAAGGGTAGGTGGAAAAGGAGATTTCACCATCAACGACCGCTACAAGGAAAATGGAAAATATTACGTTGGAGAAGCAGGAGGTTTGCAGGACTTCATGTGGGGTTTTGGAATGCGCTATGCTGTAACCAGTGGTGTACTCGCAGCACATGATATTCTTGGAGGAGAAGACTACGACAAGGCTGTGAGAAAACAGCTTTTACCATTCGTGAAGACATCGGTGGCCAATCGTTTCTTGATGAATAGAGTGGGTGACCGCAGTTTCAAGCGAATTGCACGTATGTGGATGAAAGACCAGAAGAAACGTGGTGATGGCCTGCCATTCATAGAACGGATATTCCGTGGGAGTATCTGGCGAAACATGGTATATTCTTCATTTGGTAAGCTGATGCTGAAACGTGAAACCACCAAAGATGGACGTAAAATAAGACGTATGCCATTCCGCAAGGACTTGAAACGAGACCGCTGGGAGCAGAGTCCTGAAGCGATAGCGATTGGAAAGCGCTGGGAACAGGTCCGCAGGTCCGGCGGTGGAACCAGTTTCTCTGAAGATTCTGACGATTCAACAATCCCCGAAGAAGAATGAATCAGGATCTGACCTTCAGAGACTTTGTTGCAGCCACCAACATCAGTGCTCCAAACACGAACACGACGAGGAATGCTTGCCAAATCACTGGAGATGAAAGCCCCCATCCACGCATCATGATGGAGCGGAAGGCCTCAGATGCCCAAGTAGTTGGCAATATCATACTGATTTCCCTGAGAATTATTGGAAGTGCCTCAACCGGCCAAAGGATGCCTGAAAGTAACAATACAGGGAACAAGATCGGCATTACTAGTTGCATGGCTTGGAATTCGCTCTTGGCCTTGGTTGAAAGAAACAATCCCAAACACATTGCAGCCCAACCTAACAACAATCCAAGAATGAACAACAGAGCGAGAGAACCCTTCATTGGGATATCGAATACCCCTACTGCAATAGCGATTACAACACTGACCTGCCCTACCAAGATTATGGAAAAGGCGCCAAGATGGCCCAACAATACCTCAGATGGCCTGACTCCAGCAGCGAACAATCGATCCAAAGTTCCATCATTCCGTTCACCTACGAAGGCCATGGTCGTCAATATTATTGAAAACATGAAACAAACCAGAACCATGATTCCTGGAGCGAGGAAATCAATGAACTCTGGATTCTCCTCACCATGTATTGGGTCTGCCATCTCAAGAGGTAATGCCGGAGCTGTTTCTTCAAGTGCTGACCTGACCTCACCCATGATGGTCTGCATGATCTGCTGATTCGAAGCATCGAGATGAATAATCAAAGAATTGTTTTCTGCTTCTATCACTGCCCATGCTTCACCCGCTTCTACCTTGTCTCGTGCATCTTCAAGGTCACTTGATTGAGAAATGATGAGATTATCTGAATCCTCCAACGCATCGATAACTGGATGTTCACCTACACTGATGATTTCCAGATCTGTCGGACTGGCACCGATTGCGAAACCGAACAACAGAATCTGTATCGCAGGCATGATTACAATGAATGCAAACATTCTGTGATCTCGGCGAATCGATGAAAATTTTCGAGATGCTATTGCCTTTACACGACCCAAATTCATGCCTTCACCTCCCGCTTGCATAATGACAGGAAGACTTCTTCCAATGACGTGGTCTGATGCTCTTTCATCAGTTCCTTTGGTGGTGCCTCTGCCAAAAGACGACCATCTCGCATCAAACCAACACGGTTTGCCTTACTCGCTTCGTCGATATAGTGAGTTGTCAGAACTATTGTCGTCCCAGCAGCAGCGATTGTCTTCAGATGTTCCCAGATTCGAGCCCTCAATTCTGGGTCTACACCTACCGTCGGCTCGTCAAGGAGCAGTAAATCGGGTTCATGCAGAAGTGCTACAGAAAGCGAAACCCTGCGCTTCTGTCCTCCCGATAATTTACCAACTTGTCTTTCCGGCTCAGGTAAATCAAGGAAGTCAACCAACCACTCCTCTCGCTTCTTTATCTCCTCATTTGACATTCCGTGTAAACGTCCATGGAACAACAGGGTCTCGTGAATTGTAAGGTCCAGATATAATGCCAACTCCTGCGGAGAATATCCAACTGCAGAACCTGGCACCTTTGATTTCGGCGTACCGGGCGCATCTCCCAGAACCACTACCTCTCCAGACTCGGGAATAAGGAAACCCAGTATGACATTGAGCAACGTGGTCTTGCCACACCCAGAAGGGCCTAGGAGGCCGTAAATCATCCCCTTCTCAACCGACATGTCGAGACCTTCCAGAACGCGGATTTTTCCATAGCCACGAATTAACGCATTAGCGCTTATTGCCATACTATCTCCTGAACAATTGAGCCAATAGTATTGCTCCTACGCGACGATTCATTGATGAACGGAACTGTGGTCGGCGAGCCATGAGCGACTTATACGGACTCTCCCTTGAACCAATGCCGAACAATCTAGTGAATTATGGTGTCACCGATAATGGAATCGCAGTGATTGAACTTGCATCTGATTCCGCAGGAGCACCCCTACAGGGTGATGGCGAAGGCCCTAACACCTACACTCATGAGATGATGCGCGATATAGATACAGCCGTGATAAAGGCCCGTTTCGATGATGACGTGACTGTGATAATGCTGACTGGTCATGGCTCCAAGTTCTTCTCTGCCGGAGCATCTATCCAGATGCTCAATAGCGTCACACCCGGCTTCAAGTACAACTTCTGCCTACATGCAAACGAAACTCTCTCTCGACTAGAACAGACTTCCAAACTAGTGATCGCAGCACTCAATGGACATGGAGTAGGTGGCGGTTTGGAGATTGCAATGGCTGCAGATATCCGCATCGCTAGGAAGAACGCTGGAAAGATTGGCCTACCTGAGATCAATCTCGGTGTTCTAGCAGGAACTGGCGGAACCGCCCGCCTCACCAGACTCATCGGTAAGTCAAAGGCCCTAGAACTGATGGTCACTGGACAACTGATTTCATTCGAAGATGGTGAGAACATGAACCTCATCAATCATATCTTTGAAGGAAGCGCTGATGAATTCCGCAGAGATTGTCTAGATTGGTGCAGTCAATTCACCTTACCGAACAAGGCAACCATGGCTGTTGGAAACATCAAGCGAAGTTGCCAAACAGGACCTGAGATACCATTTGAGTACCATCTGGCACTTGAGCGAGAACTGCAAGCGGCACTCTTCAATAGCAGTGATGCCAAAGAAGGAATCGCCGCATACGTAGAAAAAAGAGTGGCAGACTTCAAGGGCGCTTGAGACAATTATTCAAGGCTGATGAGCCTCTCGCAGGTACATGAGCGAGTTACCAACGACCTTCGACGAGTGGGTCGACAACTTCGGCGAGTGGCAACAACGAGTGGGGTTTGACCCTGCATGGATTGGTGATTTTGACCTCTCAATCAAATTCGATTGGGAGAGAGCGGGCGATGTCATCGAATTTGGAGATTACAAAGGAAGAACGAAGTGGGAGCGTTCCCTTCAGATTCCTCACCAGAACATCAGGGATGGTCTACTCTCGATGATTACTGTCCAAGGAGACACAGAATTTGCTAGCGTTGAGCAACAGAAACATCTGCTGGAGACTGCACCCAGTGATTACGACCGCTATGCTGCGGCCAGAATCATGGCAGAAGAACAACGCCATGGATGGCAAATGTGCTATCTTCTGATGACATACTTTGGACAGCAAGGAGCCAGAGAAGCTCAGAAACTTCTAGAGAGGAACGCACAGGAAGGCAGTCGTTTACTCGGCGCATTCAATCGCCCAATGCCGCACTGGCTCGATTTCTTCTGCTACACCATGTTCGTGGATAGAGATGGAAAATTCCAACTTGGAATGCTATCCACATCCAGTTTCAAACCCTTGGCTGCAAGCATGGGCCCAATGCTCAAGGAAGAATCATTCCATCTTGGAACTGGAGCCAATGGATTGCGCCGAATAATCAAGGCAGGAGTGATTCCACTGGATATGCTACAGAGATATTTCAACAAATGGGTCTCGACAGCGCATGACCTGTTTGGAACCGATACCTCGACATCGGCAGAATGGGCATATGTCTGGGGAATCAAAGGACGTTGGGATGAGCGGATCAAACTTGAGAGTGGACAAGAAGTGGTGAAGGAGCACCTCAATGAGGAAAGTCGTGGCCATTATCACGATGAAATCGTCTCTGAGGTTGACAAGATGAACAGTCTGATGCCAGAAGGTGCAGCCCCTCTCTACGTGGCACATGAAAACTTCAATCGTGATATTGGACCATTTGCTGGAGGAAGATATACTGTAGAAGGTGAGGCTTTTTCAGGTTCAGATGAAGATTGGGAGGCATATTGTACCGAATTCTTGCCAACTGCACAAGATGAAGAAGATTTGAAAGAACTCTTCAAACAAGAATGGATTGAATTCAGAGCCCCTACCAGAATGATGATTGAATCTGGAATCGGTCAGATCAAGGCGTGATGATACGTGATACCAGTTGCCCTTTATGGCATTGATATCGAACAATGTGAAACCTTCTTTGAGAGATTTCAAGACCTGCTAGAGAGGCATCAACCTGGGTATGAAGAAACGCTGTATGCTATTCAAGGTAAACTGAGTCTGGAACACTTGGAACTCATCGATGCATGGTCCGGGCACCCAGCATTGGTCATTCACGAAGAAGTTGCTCAAGAAATCCTCTCTGTTCTAGAAATCATTTCATATCCTGATGTTTCTCTGATCGAAAGCCTACTAACCATTGACGGAATAAATATCGAACGACTTTCATTATGGTTGCATTTCACTACCAATGTATACCCGATATGGAATGAAGAAACCTGTTCCGGTTTGGAGAAACTCGGTCTCGATGCACCATTTGAAGAAGATATTGCAGCCTACGGGATATATGTTCAACTCATTGAAGCAATGAAGGAATATGCTCCAATGGACGCCCTACCCGAATCGCCATTGCCGCGTCAAAGAATACTGGAAACTGCACTTGCAAACTGGTCGAGAAAGGCATAGACTCATCTTCATTGGGCAGTGCTGGCCCTACGGGCCAGATGTTGAAACGCGCTGTCGAACTTGAGGCCGTCGAAAAAGAAGTGGCCGCAGTACCACGAATGCTCGATATTGATGGCCTACCTCCATCAAGAATTCTGCAACTCGCATTGGTCGCCGGAATAGGACTCATGGTCATTACCGCTGGATATGGACTACTTTCATGGGGATTGGACACAGATGGTAGTGAGGACGAAGATGGAGATGGGATGCCAGACAAATGGGAACTGAAATATTCAGGTGACCCAAAGATCACCGCACCAGATGGCCGTACCAAGGTATTGACCGGATTGGATTACATGAGTATAGACTCAAATCTTGATCCAGATAATGATGGCCTGACCAATCTACAGGAATACTGTTGGCCATTGACCGTGGAAACATGCACTATTGCTAGAGCGATGGAAGATGATAGAGGAGGAGTCACCGCAACTGAACGGTTGAATCCACACAATGCCGATAGTGACGGTGATGGAATTCCTGATGGAATCGAACTTGCATTGTGCGTCAGGGAGATGGCGAACAACAGCAGAGGCGATGATGGAATCTGCCTACATTTCTCTCCTGTGATAAAGATGGACTTCGACATTGATGGAGATGGATGGGATTCCAATGGAGATGGATTTCTATCCAATGATGAGGAATGGAATTCCAGCGAAGAAGTGCAATACTCTCAACCAAGCGAATGGATGACTGAGTTCGATGGGCAATGGCTTGGAGGTACTGACCCTTTGGAACCGGATAGTGATGAAGACGGAATTCCAGATGGCGTAGAAGTTGGTTGGGACTTCAATCCACTAGCAATTCTAGACGGAATCAACGATACTGATTCTGACGGCTGGAATACTCCACTGACCAACCATGACGAATGGAAAATCTTGCAAGATTCAGCAAGAGGAGGACTGCTCTCTATCAGTAAGGATTCGAAATACGCAGTCGCTAGAGAAGCAGCAGCATTTCTGAACCAAGCACCGATTTCAATGTCTACACATTCTGCAGGTTCATTGTGGCTTGCAATGTCTGATTCTTTGATACACATGGATTCAAACAACAACACGACCTCATTCAATATCTCAGGAGTCACTAGTATTGAAATTCATGAGGGATCTCAAAGTGGGTGGATAGCAGTCATACATTCAGGAGGGCTTGCGATAGCTGAAACCAGCGTTGATGGCAGCGTGGTTGGGGATTTTCAACAACTTGTGAACTCTACTGTTTCCATGATGACTAGGCTTGCTGATGCTTCGGGCACCACTAGACTGGCATTCTTGACTAGCAGTGACATTCTCAGCGTTCTCGAAATCAGCGATTCTGGCGACTTGGTGACTTCTTGGAATGCTTCTCAGGTAGTTCAGGATTTATTGATTGGAACCGATATCTCTTCAATGGAATACA
This sequence comes from Candidatus Poseidoniaceae archaeon, assembly GCA_964230915.1. GTDB lineage: Archaea > Thermoplasmatota > Poseidoniia > Poseidoniales > Poseidoniaceae > UBA226. The sequence goes on from CAXRJY010000030.1 coordinate 10,497, forward strand.
GTCCAATAGATGGTGATGCTGGACGTTTCTGGATTGGCCTTGACAGTGGTTTGTTGAGTATCAGCAGTAACGACCTGCTCGATTCTGCACCACTGATTGAATGGCACCTCGGACCATTCAGCGATCCGAGTTTGGAGACCCCAGTGACTTCACTGGTCACTGATCCAGACAATCAGGGGTGGGTGATGGGGGCACGAGGCACAAAACTCGTGAGGATTACTGGTACTGAGGGAGTGCATCAATCTCTGGACCTGAATGGTGATGACAGAGGAGACATCAGTTCATTGGCGAGATGCGGATATGGAGTATGGCTTTGGGCAAGTAATGAAGGAGTGTGGGAAATAGATTTCAACAAACATATCGATGAACGAGTATCTGAAGAACCTCTGATTCTGAGTGAAGTCTCAAACATCATTGTTCGAAATGATGAGGTTCTTCTCTCGGTGATACCGGGCAATTACTCTGGAATCATGCCTATTGATCCACGCTCAAATGACAGCGATAATGATGGTTGGCAAGATGGTTTTGAACTGATGATGGGAACAGACCCTACTCTCCCTTCAGACACTTTTGGTTGCAATGGCTATGCCGTTCTCTGCACTCGAGCATACGACGATGTAACCTATCCTGCGACCCATAATTCACACGCCAATCCGGAAAGCGGGTTCAATAATCTGGCAGAAAACCAACTGGCTTCTATTACCACTCAGTTGGAAAGAGGCATTCGCTACATCAACATGGACCTCTACCAGTATGGAGATGATGTCTGGGTCTGTCACGGCGAATGGGACCTTCCGATTCACCCATGTCTACAGAGTGGTGGTGAGAGAGCACAGAACCAATTCGATGAAATCTCTGTATTCATGGATGCCAACCCGGGGGCTGTAGTCACTCTAGCCTTCGAGAATTACGTCAATGCAACAGTTGTTCTTGGTGAATTCGACGCCAGTGACCTGACACGATTCTTATTCTCCAAAGAAGATGAATGGCCATCACTTGGAGAAATGGTAGCGACAGGAAAGCGCTTGGTTGTACTTGCTGATGATGAAAATCAGGGTTTCAGTTGGTGGCATGATGAACATGATGAGACGAGAATGACTGATTATAGCTATCAATCCGATGATGAATTCGACTGTGATAATGACCGTGGAAATGATTCTGCGACCATGTTGCAGATCGCCCACTACATCACCAACCCGCTATCCAGTGAAGCGCAAGCGCAACTGGTCAATCAATTCGGTTCGATGTGGCAACATGCACAGATGTGCATCGACCAACACGGAATGAATCCAAATTTCATTCTTGTCGATTATGCAGACTATGGAGATGCTGTACTCATCGCTGCAGTTCTCAATGGGGTGGAAGACGCTCCGCCTGGAGCATTCAGTTGAAAGGTAAGAGCGTGAGCCAGTAGTTGTGCAGAAGCAGTTCATCGTCCACTTCAAATTACTGATTGTTGCCGCAATCTGGGGTGCTGGTTGGGCTGCTGGAAGGATAATGGCTCTCGATATGCCACCGATAACAGGTGCTTGGATTCGCTATCTCATCGCCATAACATGTTTCTTGTTCTGGTTGAAGATGATTGGTTTACTGAAGATGCCGACCAAAGGGCAATGGAAACTAGCCTTCATGATCGGTTTCTTCTCAACCGCCATGTATCAGATATTCTTCATGTTTGGAATGAAATACACAGCCGCAGGAGATGCCTCATTGATGATAACATTCAATCCATTGTTCACCGCACTTCTAGCAATTCCTTTATTGTCAGAAAAGATGACTCTACGCCTTGCATCTGGATTGGCACTCGGCGTATCTGGAGTCACCATTTTGTTCCTCTATTCACCCAATGTCAATCTGCCTGCAGATGAGAGGGTTCTTGGAGATATTCTAATCGCTATCGCTGCATTATCTTGGGCATTCTCCTCCATCCTGATGAAGAAAGCCATGAGTCAACCTACCGCAGATGCCAGCGAGCCATTGAGCCCTCTTACCCTCACAGTATGGGCTTCAGTCGCCGGTTTTGTGTTCCTCACTCCGTGGGCAGGGTGGGAAACTGTACAAGGAGGGATACCGTCAATCAGTGCGAGGGCTTGGTGGGCGACTATTTTCTTGGCAATTCTTTCCACTGTGGTATCCTATGTCTGGTTCGCTGATGGTATCAAAGTGATAGGTGCCGGAAAGGCGGCACTCTACGTCTATCTTGTACCCCCATTTGGAATCCTCAGTGGATGGTATCTCCTTGACGAGCAGTTAGGATGGAGCCTATTGTTCGCTTTCATACTCATTGTCGGAGGTGTTGCACTCGCTCAGAGCGAGAAACGTCTTCAACAGGTAGCATCTGAGGAGTGATATGGGGATTCAGACGGTCGCCGTCATCGGCGCTGGAACAATGGGTGCTGGAATCGCCCAAACATGTGCTCAAAGTGGCTGGACCACCAACCTGTACGATGCATTTCCAGAAGGACTGGAAAGGGGTGTCAAAGGTATCAATGAATTTTGGGACAAAGGAATCGCCCGTGGTAAGACAACCCTTGAGCAGAAAGCGGAGTGGGAATCAAGATTGCACGCCTGTTCTGATTTAGAGGATGCTCTCAGAGATGTTGATCTGGTCATTGAAGCAGTTCCAGAGATCATGGAATTGAAGAGAGAGGTATTCACTGAACTTGACAGGCTGGCGCCTGCCCATGCGATACTGGGTACTAACACTTCCAGCCTCTCTATCGCTGATATCGCTTCAGTCGTTGGAGACCCATCACGTGTGATAGGTATGCATTTCTTCAATCCAGTACCACTGATGAAACTCCTTGAATTAGTTCGTCATGAACTTACTTCAAATGAGACCATCGCTATTGCTGAAGAAGCCGGTGAAGCCATGGGGAAAACCTGTATTCTGGTCAAGAATGTACCTGGATTTGCCACTTCAAGACTCGGGGTGGTTCTTGGAAATGAAGCAATTCGAATGTTGGCAGATGGTGTTGCCAGTGCAAAGGATATCGATACCGCGATGAAACTTGGATACCGCCACCCGATGGGCCCACTGGAGTTGACAGACCTTGTAGGACTTGATGTCAGGAGAGATATCCTGCTGAATCTACAACGCTCTTTCGATGATGACTCCTACGCCCCTCATCCACTGTTGGAGAAACTGGTCGCTGAAGGAAATCTTGGCAAGAAGAGCGGCGCTGGAATCTATGATTGGTCAACTGGCTCAGCAGAAGAACGTGAACTCTGAAACCGAACCTTAGAGCAAAGGTTCTCCACAATGTGGGCATGGTGTTCCAGGAACGAATACTCCAATATTGAATCCACAGGACCAGCAGGTCGAACCAACTTCATCATACGACATACAACTCGGAGATTGTCCATCCATCTTCAATGATGCGATGTAATCACTGATTTTTTCGCACACATCTTGATATGCCATATCCTACTGCGTCGTTCATGCCCACTGAAGAAATGAGAATTGAAGCCTCTGCACACTGTGATGGACCATGTGGGGTATACGACCCTGCAAGTGCACGTGTAGCCGGTGAAGCAGTACAATCAATGACCAACAAGATGCTTGGACTGGTTTGTCCAGACACCTCTGATGGAGCAGCAATGGCTGCATATCTCAACACCATGAGTCGCTATGCTGCAATCAAGGAAGAAGAAGCGCAGAAATGCAAGAAAGAACTGCTGGTACTGTGGACTGATTTTTTCAAGCCACAACATCTTGAAGCGATTCCAGAACTGCATGATACTTTCTGGAAAGCTGCAAAATTGTGTAGCGCCTGCAAAGTAGAGGTCTCTTCAGTCCACGCACAAGAATTGATGGACGCCATAGAAGCGATTCACAACATGTTCTGGGCGGTCAAGGAACGCGATGTTCCTTGGATTCGTGCTTCTTGAGTTGAGTGAATGATCAGTATCGTCATTCGCGGCGATAGTATGTGGCCAACCTTCACCGATGGTGAGGAATTGGAATTCAATCCGGTTGAAGAATCCATACTCAAGGTTGACGATATTGTAGTTGCTCAACATCCATTGAAACCAAAAGTCAAGGTAGTGAAGAGAATTTATGCAATTACTGGCAACCGATATTTTCTGCAGGGAGACAATCCCGACCCATTGGCAAGTGAGGACAGCCACAATTTCGGAGCAGTCGATAGAAGCATGGTGCTAGGATTTCTTCGGATTGAAACCTGAGGTCAAGCAAAGTCCGGTTCTCTCTTGTTGAGGAAGGCATCAACACCTTCCGCAAAATCTTGAGTTATTCCTGCAGCCTCTATGAGAAGGCGCTCGTGATTCAAATGGCTCTCAAGGTCCTGTGTACCCTGGACATCGAGAAGATGTTTTGTCGCCTCGCGTGTATGTGTTCCCC
>CAXRJY010000031.1:0-7191 GCA_964230915.1 Candidatus Poseidoniaceae archaeon
AACAGCAGAGTGATTCTGGATGAATATAGTGGGAACTCTACCGATGAAAATGGTGAGGCTACCTTGGTCATTGCTCGAATCAGCATCGCCTGAATTCATCGCTCCTGGAATGACCGTCCATTCGACTGTTGAGTTACCGATATCGGCACCTTCAGGGACAGTCCAGAACAATTCAACGGTTATCTGTTCAAGACTTGGGAGTGCTGGAATCGATGTTGATGTTTGATTACCACTGGGGTCAGTCATCGATACAGATGCAGATGCACTAGTTGTGATTCCTCGATTCATGATTGGCAATTCCATTCTCAATATGTCATCAGGGATGACGTTCCAACCTGTCAATTCGTTTAGTTCGGTGACAACACCCGAGCGATTACGTTCAATGTAAGCACGATCTGGAACTGCCATCAAATCCAGTGCGACCACATCTTCGTCAAGAGTCAATGTGGATGCACCGATCACTCCACTTTCGCTGAACCAAGCAATGATTCCATGGCTTGCATAGTCAGTGGAAGTGTATGAGCCATCCCGCTCGTGACCACTATCGAAAATCAGGTGTGCTGAGCCATTTGATTGAATCTGAGATGTTTGAATCATCCCCGTTCTTTCATGTCTGAATTCGATAGTTTCACCTGCTCTAGAGGTGGAGGTGTTTGCCCAGACACTTAGATTGGTATCGAGAGAGAATAATGGAAATTCGAGGTCCACATTTACTTCTTCATTTCTAATTCCAGGGTTGCTGTTTGCAATAACGCCGCTAGAAGCAACGGGCTCGTATGATTTGATGCGGAAATCCATTGTCAGCCCGACATCATCATCGGTGTGTATCCATGCAAGACTACGAATGTCTGGACAGAACCAGCGGTAACTATCCTTCTTTCCTTCATCGTTCCAGCCAGTCACCTCAAAGGAATCAGAACAACCTCCGTAAGAGATGGTCTGACCGAGTGAATTGATTGGTGTTCCTAGTTTGGTGACTCCATAATTTGCCTGTTCAGGTCCACTTTCATCGGCTGGAAATGGAGTTATGTAATCTGAAGAACCAGACCAACTGGTATCTTGTGTGTAATTGTTCATCCACCTCTCTCCCAATCGCATTGGGAAATCTAGAATCTCGTTGGGAGGTGCGTATTCATTGCTGATCGTGATATCAGCAACATCGATATTGATGAATCCAAGTGCTCGGAATTGGACATCCAAAGAGAGGTCACTCTTCACCGAAGCAAGGTCGCTGACACGATAGTATTCAACGAAAGTGAAATCGATGTACAGGTCACCATTGTATCCATCCAGTTCAACCCCGCTCTTGTCGAATTCTGCGGTCATTCTAGTCTTGTAAACCAAAGTCGATTGATTTTCAACAGTCATGGTCAGAATCTCTAGTACCACCATCTCAGCATCGCCATTGATTTCACCAACCGATGCTGAAACACCATTCTCTTTGATCAGAGTCTCAGCATCGAAAGAACCCGAATATACCCACTTATCCCCAACTCGCCATGTTGGTACTTCGGCTACCTCTGAAGTGGAACCCGAAGAAGAGCGCTGAATCATCTCCAAATCGTGATGCTGCGCTGGAATCATAGGAGCCAGCAAAACAACGAACAGCAGCAAGGCGTGCCTCTTCATCATCATCCCCAGCAACAGGCTTCTTCATGAAGGCCACCCCCATAGGGGGTGAATTGGCATAGAATTGGAAATATCAACTTCAGCCCGTAACCTTTCCAATTCCACCTGTCTAGGCGGATGGAGACTGTTTCTGAATCAAAGAAGGTCAGCCAATTCATCTTGGATGATCTGCACTGCTTCAAGAATCTCGTCCTTGTGTCGAGCGCCGGTGATAACCATCTTACCGCTACCGAAAATCAGGCATACAACCTTGGGGTAATCCAATCTGTAAATAAGGCCAGGGAATTGCTCTGGTTCGTATTCAACCTTGTCGAATGGTAGGTGGAAAGTCAAGTTGTTGAGGTTCAACTTTCGCGGTAGGCCAGCCAACGGAGTGCCCTTTTTCATGTCAAGAGTATCTCGTAGAGCTGTTCCATCGTAATCTTCTGGATAATGCAAGGCATATGTAGCGACCATGTTCTGTACTTCAATCTCCACATCTTTGAGGTCCCAAGTTGTGATTCCTGCTTTACGTAGGTCATCGATCATTCTCTCAATTCCGGTGTGAATGTTCTGCTCATCTTTACCACCAGTGCAGACTGCACGGCCACTGCGGAACATCAGGATAGCTAGTTTTGGGTCAGTGACTCGATAAACTACTCCTGGAAATTGTTCAGGTTCATACTCACAGTTGAGCTGAATGGCGATATCAGGCAAGTCCAGTTCTTCAGCCACTCTGGTAGAGGCAACCACATTCACTACAGTAAGTCGTTCTTCATCCTTGTTCATGTTATCTACCGCTTATAAACCCCTATTTAAAGAGCACGCCGACATCCATCAGCGTTCTTTCACGAATCTGCGACACCTGGTGTCCAGAAAGGCGTACCTCTTTCATCATCGATTTTAACTCCAGAAGTGTTCAGTGAAGAGATTATACTACGTCCTCCTGCCAATTCGATTGCTTCAGCAGTCTGCTTTGGTTCTCTTGTCAATGCAATCATGCATCCACCACCACCAGCGCCAGTCAATTTCACACCAAGGCTGTAGGTTGCTGCCGCTTTCACCAAATTCTCCAGTTCGGGTGAAGAGACACCCAGCCCTCGTAGCAATAGATGGTTCTCAGTCATGCAGGTTCCAACAGTTTCCAGATCTCCCTTCTTGAGCGCATCAGCACCTCGTCGGGCTATTGAGCCAATGGTCTGAATCTCGTTCATCCGTTCCGGTTCATCCGCAAGCATTGTTGCTACCTTCTGCACCATCTTTGAGGTAGGAGAGTATTTGCCAGTGTTTCCAATAACCAACCAAACATCATCCTTTGGGACTGGCACATCATGGACTTCCCAGTTGCGTACACCTTCAGGAGTTGAAAGCCGACGTGAATATCTCCAGTCCAATCCCTTCTCAAAGTCATCAGAAAGGAGAGTACAGCCTCCATGTGAAACTGTGCTACTATCTATTGGACTCGCTCTTCCTTTCTGTACTTCTGCTTCTATCGCGTGCGCAAGGATTGCACATTCATCCTCATCGATAGCCTCGCTACCCAACAATCTCTTGCCACCATTTCTAATGAAGCCAGCCTCATTCCCTTTACGAGGTTCTTTGTAAGGGTCAGTACTCAATTCAGATGAGAATCCTTCACACCATCCCTCTGCATCTACGCGTCTACCACGAGCGGCTCGTAATGCAGCACTGAATGCAACAGAAAGAGCGGCTGAGGAACCAAGTCCTGCTGCACTTGGAAGTTCGCTGTTGATGTTGATATCCAGCGATGGAGTTTGGTCACTCAGATGCCATAATCTCTTTCGAAGTCCCTCCAAGTGAGGATGTTTCTTGGCAACGAATGGTGCCCCTTCAAGTTTCCAAATGGCGCCTGGTTCCTTGTAGGTCTTGATCGAAATACTTACTCTCTGGTCTATCGATACTGCAACTGCTGGTTCTCCATAGACCACAGCGTGCTCTCCGAACAGGATGCACTTGCCCGGTGCGCTGGCAACGACCATGGCAACAGGGTGGGTCACTCACACATCATCCTTCGCTTGCAGCCGTTGCATTGAAGGTCGATTCGCCCTCGTGGAGGCAGGGGGAGGTCCATGGAGCATCCGATGAACCTGACATATCTTGGAATACCGGGATGGGTCGTATTGGCCATATTGTGGTTGACGGGACTATTTTTCTTCTGGAAACAGACATCTCATGCAATCAAGTTGATTCGCCTTGGAAAACCCGAGGATAGAAATGACAACCTGAAGGCAAGAACATGGGAATGGCTCACTGGTTGGTTGGGTCAGAAGAGAGTTTTGGAAGACAGGGTCATCGGCGTCATGCACGTAATGATATTCTGGGGTTTCTTGATGATAGGTTCTGATGTTTTTGATCTATCTACAGGCGGGCGTTTTGAGAAAATGGTTGTTTGGTTCAGTCCATTATTGGGTGATTTGTGGAATGGAATGGTCGAGTTAGGATACGCCTCTGCTTTTGTTGGAGCCTCCGCTGCATTGTTTCGGCGGGTTGTCATCAGGCCCGAGAAACTCAGGCATGAGCCACAGTTTGAAGGCAATGCTATTCTTGTGACCATCCTTACTATCTGTGCTACAGCATTCATTGTTGAGGCAGGTGAAAATCCATCATCCACATGGGAGCCAATCGGTCATTTGGTTTCTGGATGGATTTCCGATTTGGCAATCCATGATATTCTTGTCATCTATTCTTACTGGTTGCATATGGCTTGTCTCGCCGGATTCCTTGTGGCTATTCCCGCATCCAAGCATATGCATCTGGTCATGGCCTTTCCCAATGTGATGTTCCATGATAGAGAAGGTCTTGGAGTCATGAAGCCAATGGCTGTTGGCGAGGATGGAAAAGCCGTTTTGATCGAGGACCTTGAACTGGAATCATTTGGTGCCATCGCATACAATGACTTTTCTTGGCGTCAACTGATTGATGGTTGGGCGTGTACTCATTGTGCCCGTTGTCAAGATGTCTGTCCAGCATATGAATCTGGTAAGGCTCTGAATCCGATGACCATTGTGAATGATGTTCGTGAATATGCCAATGAACATGCAGCAATACTCCTTGCTGGCGAGACTCCTGAAGAAAATATGGTTGCTCGTTTCAATTCGGATGCAATCTGGGCATGTACAACTTGTCACGCTTGCGTAGACGCTTGCCCAGTGTATATCGAGCACGTGCCTAAACTGACTGAGACTCGTCGTCATTTGATGATGGAAGCAATGGAGTATCCTGAGGAACTCGATGTTGCGATGGGGAATCTTGAAGTGAATTCAAATCCATATGGATTCGGACCTCATGAGAGAGCTGATTGGGCAAGCGACCTTGATGTGAAGGTGGCAAAACCTGCTGAATACATCTATTTCACAGGTTGCGCAGCCTCCTTCGATGAACGAAACAAGAAGGTTGCAAGAGCCACTATCCAGACTCTTCAAAATGCAGGATTGGATGTTGGCATCCTCGGCATGGAGGAAGGTTGCTCAGGAGATCCAGCCCGTCGAGCAGGAAACGATTTCTTGTTTCAGATGCTTGCTGAAACTAACCTTGCTACCTTCCAGGAACTCGGAGTAAAGAAAGTGATAGCCTCATGTCCTCACTGCTTCCATACTCTCGGCAAGGAGTATGGTGCATATGGTGGAGATGAGTTGGAGGTAGTTCACCATTCACAGATCATTGCTGAACTACAGGATGAAGGCAAATTGCCGATACCATCATTGGATGACAAGAAGGTCACCTTCCACGATCCATGTTATCTTGGAAGAATGGGGGGAGAGATTGAGGCACCACGTTCAGCCAGTGGTGGTGTTGATGTTGAAGCACGCCGACATGGAAAGGATTCTTTCTGCTGTGGAGCAGGTGGTTCTCAAATGTGGATGGAAGAAGATGCTGACAAGAGGGTCAATGAGATTCGAGCCAAGGAATTGGCGGAAACCGGTGCAGATATCGTTGCGGTCGGTTGTCCATTCTGTAGTACCATGGTATCTGATGGACTCAAGTCAACAGGAAATGAGATGGAAGTCATGGATATTGCGGAGATGGTATGGGAGACCATCAAGGCGAATGATCTCAAGGTTCAGGCTCTGAAGAGTGAAGAGGAGTGAGATCCCACCTGAAAGAGTACATGGTCAACATGAATCCGGCGAACAGCGTCCACTCAAAAAACGCAGCAAACAGCATCTTGGTTCTTGCTAGATCAAGTTTCAATTCTGTCTTTATCTCTGGATGTTCATCAACAGCCAGTTTGAACAGCGTGACCATGAATAATATGCTGATGGCGATTATCGGAATGGCAATTCGACGTATTCTCTCTCCCTTTTGGTCAAGTTCGAGTAGCCGTCCAGCAAGGTGAACGAAAATGGCCCATGCAGTGCCGGCGATAAAAATCATGATTGCGAACAGCAGATGTGCTTCCATCCATACAGCCCATCGAAAAGCAGCAACTCCCAAACTTCCTATTCCCGTCGCCACTCCTGAAACAAGACAGGCATGTACAAACCAATGTGTTTGGTCACTTCTTGAACGCAGAATCTCCCACATTCTCCAAGCGATCAAGATATCGATTATGCCAGTCAGCGCTAAACCGATTTTGAAGGTCCATGCTTCAGGTCCTGCGTGGTCGGTCTCGGAGATGAAAGGTAGCCAGATTCTTGCGTGACCAGTGGCTTGATGCAGGATGTAGGAAAGGAGGATTGATGTTATTGGAACAATCATCGATAGCATCCATAGACGATGTGTCCTGATGGCCCAGACATCATTGGTCATGATGTTGGTAAGGGGTTCCCTTATTGAACGATACAGTATATTCACATACACCGTGTTTTGATTCGGATTCTCTGCGCGGGATTGAAGTCTATCTTGCTCTTCGCTCTGCCTGATGCCCCTGCGAGTGCACGATACACGTCGCCGTCAGAAGGTCGATTTCTCGACCATGGAGCCAAGCAAGGTCAAGATGTACGTCTGTGGAGTGACGGTCTACGACCTGTGTCATCTTGGACACGCTCGTTGTTACATCGCTTTCGATCTCATCCATCGTTGGCTTGAACATTCAGGTTATGATGTTCTATACGTACAGAATTTCACTGATATTGACGACAAGATAATTGCTCGTTCAATCGAGAGTGGAATCGATTGGAAAGAAATTGTTGAGGATAACATCGAAGCATATTATTCAGACATGGATATGCTCAATATCCTGAGGGCCGACATCTATCCACGTTGTACTGAATATGTCGAGGAGATGGTGGCAATTACCGAATCATTGATCGAAAAGGGACATGCATATGTTGCTGAGGACGGAGTTTGGTTTCACATTGAATCCGCTCCAGAGAAGTATGGGCTTTTGACCGGTCAGAACATCGAGGCAGTACGCAGCGGTGCTGGTGGCAGGGTTGCAGAATCAGGAAAGCGTGATCACAAGGATTTCGCCTTGTGGAAAGCAGCAAAGCCTGGAGAGCCAACATGGGAGAGTCCGTGGGGAGCGGGTAGACCGGGATGGCATATCGAGTGTACAGCGATGAGTATGGACCATCTTGGTGCACAGTTTGATATTCACGGAGGAGGGCAAGACCTGTTGTT
>CAXRJY010000032.1:0-8271 GCA_964230915.1 Candidatus Poseidoniaceae archaeon
AGGTCGATATGTCCCTGGGACCTTGCTTCTGCAACATCATGATCTGAGATACTCCCATCATCCTCCAAGTCGAATCTCCACCACGAATACTGTTGTTCATATTTCGTGGGTTCAAATTTATCTGCTTGGACAAATGTGGAATTTTCCCCACCTCCTCCACCTGGAGGGCGCGGGTCTCTGCTCACTTCATTCGAACGAAGGTCACTGATTCTAAGTTCATTCAATCCTTCCTCTTCATTGATTCCTCTGATGGTGGAAATTGCATTCCGCATAACGGTGACTTGAGCCTGTCTGAACCTGTAGATACTCTGTTTGACATCTCCTACCAGGCAAATGGTTGGATCCCAGGGGCCTACGGGAGCCTTTGGTTCTCCGGACTCAAGGTGTCTTCTGCCCCATAGCCTGGAGAGTAACCGCCATTGTTGGGGGTTTGTGTCTTGGAATTCATCAATGATGAATGCTCTAAAGCGACGCCTGATATTCTTCAGCAGTTGCCATCTCATCCCAAGGTCTGCCTTTGCTTTCTCGTCCTCCCCCGCCATCAATGCCTGTTCGATATGATGGTCCGACCATGGCTGGTCAGTAATTTCATCCAAAGCACTGACCATGGCACGAGGATACCATGTTCGACAAATGTCTGGACATCTGGCCAGCAATAGATCTTCAGCCATTCTCTGCATGTCAGAATGGTCATGCATACCAGAATGACGCTGCATTTGAACCCGAATCATATCAACTGCTCTCAGCACAGTGAACAAATCTTCCATCATGTCAATCTGCAGTTTGGCTCCCAATCTCGGACTTTGTTCTGGAGCAGAAACTGGAATTTCTTCCAATACCTCTGGATTCATTTTGGAACCTATGGGTGCTGGATTTGCCAATGCTGAATCATCATGTAACGCTGCTGCTCTTGCTACTGTCCTCAATCTGTTTCCTGTTGGAGTAGACATTAGCGAACTCAGGTTCTCAGCCTGTGCATTGGCATTTTGCTTGACCTCATCTCTGATTCCCGCCGCAATGCTGTTCCATTTGCCAATCCCTTCAGGCCAACCTCCATTTTGATTCCCTTTTGGAGTCATGCCCTTTGGTAGGACATTTGGTCTAAGTGCAGAATATTGAACGACTGAGCACATCGTAATGAGGACATGATGGCTCCACAATAATCGATGCCAAGCATCGTCCCCTGGTCCAGCATTCAATAATTCATCCAAAGCCCTTGTTCTGGTATCTTCTGATAATCCTGCAGCCAATTCCAAGGCCTCATGCTGAGAACGGATAATATCGAGCCATGCAAGGCCGTGCTCATGTATTGCATCACTCAATTCAACAATATCAGGGACCATTGAAAGCAACACATCCTGTACAGAACTAGCCGCATTGTTTCCATTTCTTCGCAATCCTCTCTGCCAAACCTTCTCGGCTTCTTCAACGAATAGTGACTGTTTGATCAGTCCTTTGATGATGACTCCAGCAGTCTTTCTCCCACCCATTGAAGCAGCCAATCTATCTCTGGCCTCTAACATTCCAAGGACATCACCTACCAAACCTGCATCTAGGGCATCAAGTTCACTCTGCAAACACCACAATAGATTGATTGCTGCATCATTCAACAATGGGCCTTCCTCTTCAGCCATGTTCTGTGAAACTGGAATCTCCTTGACCAATGACATATGTGGGGCAACAAGACGAGAAAGAAAACTATCGATTGTACCGATTGGGGCGCTATCAAGCAAAGATGTCAATTGCTCAACAAAGCCTTGTTTTCGTAATCGAGGGTCAACGATAGAACTTGATTCACCATCTGGTGCAGATGCCAGATTTGAGAGAATTGAACGTATCTTCTCTTTGAGTTCTGCAGCAGCCTTGACAGTGAAAGTAATGGCAACACACTCAGGGGGTAGAAGGCCGTTCCATTCCTCCAATTCCTGTTGTTGACGGCGTGGAATTCTCAACGCACCTTGTCCCGATAGAGGTTCTCTGGGTCCTTTTGGCAAGACCCTACTAGCGCGTTGGTCTTCACAGAGAATATGTTCGATATATCGAATTGACATGACTGTCGTCTTTCCAGTTCCTGCACCCGCATCCATAATCAGATGCCGGTCTAGGTCAAGGCCGTGACATTGACTACGATTCAGAATAGTCATGAGAATCCCCCCTTGAAAGCAATATCCAATCCGCAAGACATCTTTACCGGGCAATATGAACACATCTTTGCAGATGGTGTTGGATTGACTTGACCCTTACTAGCAGCTTCAACAACCCTCCCAGAAATCTCTAATCGATGGCGCAACCAAGCTCTGAATGGAACACTCTTTGGGTTGCTATGAGATTCTCCTCGACGACGATGGAGAAGTCTGCCAAGTTCAGTCCCAATATCCGCAACATTCGTATCAACATCTGTAAGAACTGAATCATCCAACTCCAACAAATGATTGGTCACCTCACCAACCTCACTTACTCCAACTGCAACCACTCTATCACCAGGATTCGATAATTCCCAAGAACGTGCATATAGAGCGAGTTGAACTTCATCTAAGATCGCTGTCTTGTGGCGTTTACCAATGTCTTTCTTTTCAGGACCCTCGACACTCTTTACTTCACGAATGACCACGTGCCGTATAGATGGGTCTTCATCCCCAATATCTAGATCGAGGGGCATGATCTCTCTCTTGCCTCCCTCTCTTACCCAACCCTGTTTTTGAGGGAGAACCTCAATTCTGTCAATTCGGCCAGAAGCAGAAAATTTCCATTTGTCATCTCCTGCTTCAGGAGCAGGCGGTATCTCAATGGTTGCACGACCACCTTTGAGTGAAACCATGTCCCATTCCATACAAACGACGCCGATGCCTGTCAATTCCATCTCGCGCCTAATCATTGCCCCCAATCGCCCACCTATGATTATCGGTGCCTCATCATCATCTTCCCATTCAAGCAATTCTTCGAGACTCAATCCAAGCATGCTTCTACGTCGATGTGATGCGACTGCGTCGCAACGCGCCAACCATGGAGCGATATTGAGAGCATGTCTCAATGCTACAGACATCACTTCTTCCAATGGTCGACCGGATGCAGCAAGATTCGGACATTTCTCATAATCATTGAGTGCACCAATATCGAATCCCATAACTTCAGCTAAAGTCAATGCCAATACCTCATGAACCAAGATACCACGAAGCCTGCCATCCATATCTTCCTCAAAGGTCTCAGGCTCAGATGCCCTGAGTTGATGCTTGAGCCAGCCCTTACGCGGGCAACTTAACCAATCATGTAATCTGGATGCTGACCATCGCATCTCAATAGGTTCAACTTCTGTAAAACCAAAACGCTGATCCAATACTTCAACACCAGTGCTTGGAAGGCGCATCGGCCTGATATCAACACTTGGAGTTCGCTTCTTTTTGGGATGAGAACGGCCGATTATTGGCCATGTCTCATTGAATCTTGGAGCAGGAACATCTTCTGGTAAAGTCCAATTCTTCAACAGGTCAAGATCTTGACTAGAAACCAAAGAAGCCATTTCATTCTGATTCAGATATTCGCCTTCGGGCCGTGATGGCTTCCTGCTATTTCTCTCCTCTATTACTTGAGACTCCCAACGTGTCAAAGCAGCATTTGGAGTAACTTGCTCTGCCCGACCTCCTTCGATAGCGGAAAGCCCTGCCGCCTGACGTTCATCTCTGAACCTTGGACCTTTCAGTTGCATTGAGAATCCACCGTCCTTCAAATGGACTATCGATAGCGGTTGAGGGGTAATTCCACAGCCAGCTTCTTCCACTTGCAATGACTTCCAACCAGCCAATACTTCGCCATCTTGTAATAGATACGAAGGAGGCTCAAGCCACGAGAGCCTGTTTTCTTGACCTGCTTCATCGAGAATCTCGGCCCAATGCGTCCCAGCGGGATTTGATTCCGTTATGCTGCTATCCATGACAACGACTTCGTTGGCTGCGCGCAATACATGCCGTATCAGATGTCGAGCAGAACGCATTGGTGAATCGGGTCGTTCAACACCCAGTGCTAATCGATCACTCAATTCCATCCAAGGGACCGATGGCGAAGAAACGGGCCATGCAGATGATGAAATCCCCGTCAGGATAAGTAGATCTGCATCGCATCCTAGAGCCTGAGATGGAGTCAACACCCTTAGTAGTGAATCTTCAATTCGTAATGAGACTTGAGTAATTCCATCAATCAAACAATCCAAGGCTTCCAATGCCTTCCTGCCCACAAGTGGCTCTGTAGAGTCAATCGTCTTCTCCAATCTTTGTACTGCTTCAATGAGATTTCTCAACGCCCCTATTGATGATGGTGAGGTCTTGGTCAATTCAACCCAATCAACCATTTCCACAAAACCATCGAACCATCCATACATATCGCCACTTTTTTCTGGTAATGGCAATGAAGACGCACTTGAACATCCAATCGGTGAAACCTTTGTCAGTATGTCTTGCTGAATCTCATCCAACCAAGGACTCAAACGATTTGCAGTACACAATATCCACCATTGAGTTTCCTCTCTTGCTTTCTGCCTTTCCTCAACTGAAATCCACGGATGCTCAAAACGCGGTTCTGCCAATGCCCTACACCATTGGCTCAACGCATAGGGACCACCACGAATGTGAATTCCGTGGGCGACTTCAACCAACAGGTCGGGGTGCGGCCTTGGACGCCAATCTGGATGCTCGGGATGTGGAGACACATCGAGCCATTGTTCAGACAATGGAAAACCACTGTTGACATGAGACAACAATCTCTCAGGAGACCAGGATTCGTCTCCCAGTCCCATAGCAAGCATGGTACGAAGAGAATGTATTGCGGATAATTCCAGGATTGGTGATGGTTTTGATTGAACTGACCATCCTGCTTCAGACAGAACTTCATGCCAAAGTGATGTATCTCTATTCACATCGCCATCAACTATCAAAATTTTCTCGCCCCGGCCCTCGCTGAGATTACCTTCCCTTGCATCGAGTAATGATAGAACGGTTGACACCTCATCGCTCCCCTCTTCGAGTAGTATACGATGCAACGATGTTGGGCGTTCATCAACATCCTGAGGTTCATGGGCTGGAACCCAAGCAGGCAGATCAGCACTTGTCTTGCAAGGATGAATATCCTCGATCAAGGCTCCATGGTGCCCCAAACGGTACGAACCTGGTCCAATCAGTTGGTGAATAGGGACATGTAATGAAACCGCTTTCAGGAATTCGATGTCAAGTTCAACCATTGTAGGGTCATGATCAAGCATGATGATTCCATCAATATTGTTGAACGTGAATGGAATGCCATCCACCTCATTCAGATGTCTGATCAATTTGCGCTTGACTAATCTTGGATGGCTGCGATTATGTCGAGTTTCTATTTCTCGCAATATCTTGTCAAATTCTATTGCTCCTGGATCGCCATCCCATTCACCCAACATACCCGCTTGTTGCAATGATGAATGCAATGAGGCCAATCTACGCGTCCTTGCCAATGGCCATTCGCGTGTAGTATCTGCATGCAAGAGAGGAAAACCCATCTTCTTGGCATGCATCGAAACGAATTCTTGTTCGAGTAAAAGGAGTACTCCATCATCACTGAATGGTCGCGATATGCGAAAATCCGCCACAAGCAATTCGGTGAGACTGTTGATTGTCTGATGGTTCTCTGGATTGAGAGTATATCCAGAAATATCTTGGCCGCTTGATAGATCGAGAATTGCCTGCTTGCGGGAAGCAGAAGATGGATGCAATACGATCAGTCGTCCATCTGAACCGTCAATTGCTCGGAGATGGGTTCCCAACCACTGGGGAAGACATGTTCCAAGAGGAGAATGCTCGATTGACAACCGAGGTACCCTATCTATTGGAGGCTGTTCCATACTCATCGGCTCACCGGAGTCTCAGACCTGACGGCAGGGGTTCTTGAACTATTCTAAAAGGGCCCTATTTTTTTGGTATAAAAAAATCTTTTTTTTTCACTTTTTTTCTTGTTTTCATTCCCGTCTGGCGTGTAACATTCTCCCTATCACATTACGCGAAACGGGAAAGAATGAAGTTCTGAAATTGTTCGACAGATACCCTCTAGGGGTAAGAAAATTGGACTGGGGGCCGAAACATTTTTAAGCCTCCAGCAACACGCTCTAAATCTGTGCGGGACGAGGTACTGCGAGATGACGATGACGATGAGACCCTTTGTTCAGAACTACATCAATATTCTGGACGATTGTCTCAACTTCACCATCATCATTCGCTCAATCCAACTCCTTGTATGGACAGGAAAGTGAAACAATGACAGAGAGATGTAATGAATGCAATGGTGAAGTGGCTGAAGATATGAAAACTGGTGAAATCTTGTGTAAGGTTTGTGGGCTGGTGATGAACGATTCTGTTCTTGAACAAGATGGTGGAAACATGCTTCATGGTGATAATGCTCAGTCTGAGAGAGTGAAAAACACTCGAATCAAAGATACTGAATTGGAAGGAACGACCTTCAGCCCAGGAGATGTAACTTCAGGTAAAGCAAGAGGTCTCTGGAGAAGACTGAGCAAGCATCAGTCTAGAGGTCGAAGAGCACGTAAGGTATTTGCCGATGACGTAATGGAACAAGTCAAATCTCTCGGTCTTGGGAAAGATGTGGAGATCGCTGCAAGAATAGTAGTGAAAGCAACACTGATTGCTCAGAATGATGAAGGTGAAATGCAACAAGAGCTTGGGAAACTCCCACTCAATGAAATACGTATCGTAAAGAATGCACAAAGAGTCGAAAGAGAGAGAGTTGCTGCAATCGCTGCCGTAATGACTGCTGCTTCTCTTGGCATGATTGTAGCATGTAGATTGACTCCCTATATCTCACGCTGGGGAATCAATAGAACCGAATGTCTTGAGATGCAAAAGAGAATGAAGGCTAGAATCGTCAGAATGAGGGCGATGGGTAGAGTCGATATCGTCACCAGTATGCGTCCTTCAGCGCGTAGAAGAGCACAACTTGATGAAGCGTTGGACAAGATGAGGTGTGGACTCGTTCAGGACAGTTCACTCAGCGAAATCCAAGTCAGAGGTGTGATGTCAGGTTGCGCCAAGGTACTGGAACATCTAGGAGAGCCATATGATGATAGTGCCACACCCAACGAAAGGGCTGACATGTTAGTAGCAGCGGTTGCAAAAGAAATCTCTAGGAAGCTTGGAATAACCGGAATCAACACTTGTATAGCCAACAGCCTTGAACTATCTACAGGCGGTATATGTCAGCGACACAAGCACCTCCAGAGCCTGTTCAATCAAGAAGATGGCCTGCCCTGAATCTGCTCACCTTCAAGAACGCGAACCACTCCCCTCAGGGTGATGCGCACCACTCTCTGCATATTGGCAATGGTGATGCTATGCACTCCGTTGATACCTGTTTCTGCAGAAGAAATGGCTCCACAGGCGGATGGGGTTGGACCTTTGATCGTAATTGGCGGATACAACGCAACTGATTCTCATGTCAGCAGTACCACATTGCAATCTTCAAACAGATCTATCCTTGCAGAGGACTACACCGCTACATGGTGTGAGAACTGTGTAACTGCAGAACATGCACTCGATGAGGTTGCTGAATCCTATAACATAACACAATTCCATTATCATCCGGAAATGGATGGGCAGGACCCATTCGGAACTGCAGAAGGAGATGATTGGTGGGAGCGAAGATATGGAGAGCGATTAGCGCCGACCATCGTCTTCAATGGAAAATCGATTCATCTTGGTTCTTCGGCGAAGATCAAGAATACCTTGGTGGAAGATTATACGATTTCTGCTGAGACCGAATATTCCTATGGTGAAGGTGTGCTAGAATTTTCTTGGTCTCCGCAAAGTGACGGTGGCACAATGCATTGGAATCTGGCTTCAACTAATGGCGAAAGATTGTTTCCTGAACATCAAAATTATGGACATGAGTTCCACGCATTCATCATCGAGGAAAGTGCATATTTTCCAGATGGCACGAATGGTATGGAGAATTACAAACATATCGTGAGTCAGATTTCATATCTTGGAGATTCTGACTTTGGTCAATCCACATTTACTCTACCAACAGCATATGACGGAGACGATTTACAGGTGTATCTGGTTCTGGAATTGATTCCTCCTGCTGAAAATGGTGATTCTGGGGCAGTTGGAGAAAGCAATTTTCAACTCATTCTGTATTCTGGTATTGGTGGAGTCTTTATCGCCTTAATCGGATTGATTCTATTTCTGAAAAGGGGCTCTTCTGAAATAATCTCTGAAGTTGATTCCGCTGAACAATCAC
>CAXRJY010000033.1:0-7925 GCA_964230915.1 Candidatus Poseidoniaceae archaeon
GTCACTGATAATTGGCATCCCAATCTTCCTCATTCTATCCACCGTCATCATCTGGGGTGACCGCTGGATGAAGAAGCACCTTCTCGACGAAAATGAGACTCTCATCGGAGAAGTAGACCGAAATCATGGACGCCAAACACAACTTTCGACACCTGGTATTGATAGCGGAAAGAACGAGGTCATGCTACACCCAATCTATCACAGATGATTCAATCATCGTGCATTGTCGCTTGACCAGTTACCTGTTCCAAATCTCCTGTCTGTACAGCCCATAGGTCCGCATACACCCCATCAGCGGCCAATAACTCATCATGTGTTCCTCGTTCAACAACCACCCCTTCAACAAGTACCAAAATGACATCTGCATCTCTGATGGTACTCAGTCGATGGGCGACTGCCACAGTCATTCGACCATCCTTGAATTCATTCAAATTCCTCTGAATAATCTCTTCAGTTCTGGTATCTACGGAACTGGTTGCCTCGTCGAGAATCAGTAATGGAGGGCGCCTAAGCAATGATCTGGCTAACGAAATGCGTTGCCTCTGGCCACCAGATATCTTGACTCCTCTATCGCCAACAACGGTATCGTAGCCATTTACGAAGTCACAGATGAAATCATGCGCCCCAGCCAATCGAGCAGCCTCTTCGATTTCCTCCTGACTGGCTGATTGGTCAGAATAAGAGATATTCTCTCGCACCGTTCCATGAAACAGATAAACGTCCTGACTGACGTATCCAATCTGGTTCCTCATGCTTGCCAATGTCAACTCTTGAAGGTCAGAATCATTCATTAGAGCAACTCCCGAATCTGGTTCGTAATACCTCAACAATAGCTTGACGATGGTGGATTTACCTGCACCAGTGGGGCCAACTATCCCTAGAGATTGATTCTTCTCCAATTCAAATGACACGCCGTTCAATACCTTCTGTGCACCTGGGTATGCGAAGTGAACATCGTCGAAAGTTATCTTCTCTGCTCTATCCTTGAGATCAACAGCACCCTCCTTATCCACGATGGTGGGTTCTAGGTCAATCATTGCAAAGACACGCCTAGCGCTTGCCTCACTCTTTTGTATCTGATTAACCAGCATCCCTAGAATGAACAATGGCATCGACATCCTTGTACTCATCAACAGGAAGGTGACGAATTGTCCTGGCGATATGTCCTCGGTCATGACCAACCAACCACCTATTGAAGCCAACAGTCCGAATGCAACTCCTGCAATGACATAGATTCCCGGTAGGAACCTGTTGCGGATGACCGTCGCTTTGACTGCAGCATCCATGTATGCACCAGATTCCTTACCAACTCTAGCCGCTTCGTATTGCTCTGCATTGTAGGCCTGAACCACACCCATTCCAGAAATATTGTTAGCCAATACCGAGTTGATGTCTCCAAATGACTGCCGTGATTCCCTGTAGCGGCGTTGAACTCTGGTTGAGAAGAAGTAGACAAGGGGTATGATGACAGCAATTGGACCAAACAGGATGATTGTGAGTTTCCATGACATCCACATCAGGATGGCGAATGCCGCAGAGAATGTGACGATTATCCGGATTATCGAAGTTGAGGCATCCGAAAGGAAATTCTCCAATTGATTGACATCGGCCGATAGTACCGACATGATATCTCCCGTTTGTCTATCCTCAAAATATCGCATCTCCATTTTGATCAATGAGTCGAATGCTTTCATGCGTATATCGTGTTGAAGAAATTGTGCCAATGTTTCCCAAGAGTAGTTTGAGATACCCTGGAAAATCGCCAGACCTGTGAATGCGGCAAGAATCATGCCTCCATACCAAGCATATTGCCGAACCTCAGTTATCTCACCATTCAGAACTGCATCGGTCAATAACCCCATTGCCACGAAGGGAAGTAAGTCACAGGCCCGAGCGCCTGCATTGGCAACTATTCCTAGAACAAAACGTCCCTTGTACGGCTTGATGAATGGCAAAATCCGCCAAAGTTGCTTACCAAGTACCTGTTTATCTCCAGACTCATCGACTCCGTCAAAACGTTCCCGCGCTTCTCTTTCAGCGGCTTTGGAAGCAGTCATCATACTCGTGCCGAGAGTGCTGGCTTTCAATCCTTGTCAAATCAAGTCACTAAATATTGCAGCCCAACCTTGATGTCTGAGCCGTGTCCTGAAGAGAACATGAAGCGCAGCGTGACAACCACCTTGACCGTTCTCACCTTATTGTTGATTCAACCACTACTGCCGATTGTAGTACCAACGAGCGGTAGTAATGATGAACATAAACTAGACATTGGTATGACCGATGCAGGCCTTCAGAAACTTTCGCAAATAGGCATCGAACCTCTCTTTGATGCCGAACATGGTTGGGGAATCCCAAGCGACGGCTACATGACATTCTTGAGGTACCGAGATGCTGGAATGCTGGCTCTGGATGAATGGGGAGATGATTCCATATCTGGCTGGACCGTTCTTCAACACGAATATCCGGTTCCAACCTCTTGGTTCAGCGAACTTGCACTTGCTGGAATAGAGTGCCAATCCTTCCTACCGCCTAGTTCCTTCCACTGCCGCCTCAGCGGGCATTCCATCTCCGAATTGCAGAATCTTGACGTCATTGCAATGATGAAATTTGACCCAACAGATAAGTTACATGATTCCATAGCCCCCCTACTACTTGGTGAAGAAAGTCGACCGTTCGCTACAAAGGACCTGTTGACAATGGATATCGTTCTATCAGGAGAGACTTGGCCTGACTTACCACCAAAGCAGGGAGCAATGGTAGTTCTACACAGCCATGATGGACGCTACGCTACCGCTACTGCAAATACCATCGGAACTTCATTGCTGGCAAATAACCCGGAAATAGAATGGTTGGAACCACGCGCTGTATTCAATACCCTCAACGATGTTGCACAACATTGGATGGGATTGGATCAAGTAAATGACAACACCAACATCAGTGCAATCAACAGTAACTATGCCGCAGTAGATGGTTCTGGTGTAATAGTCACCGTAGCAGATACCGGCATAGATAATGGCGTCAACAATTCAAACATGCACGATGATTTCAAAGACCATATCACAGACATCCTCTCAGTACCGATTCCTGAGAGCATTCAGTATTGGGCTCAACAATACAATGGAGCATGGGATGATGGTGCATCAGACGAAGATGGACACGGAACGCATGTAGCAGGCAGCGTTCTAGGTGATGGAAGTGCTTCAAACGGCGATATCGTTGGAGCGGCCCCCGAAGCGCATCTACTCTTCCAAGCAATCGAGCAATATGTTGACTTCAACAGCAATGCAGGCGTTGCAGATGGATATGGGCTCTGGGGAATACCTGATGATATCAGAGACCTGTTCGATCTAGCAGCAGAGAATGGATCATTGGTCCACACAAACTCATGGGGTTCTGGCGTGAACGGTGAATATACCACTAAGTCCATGCAGGCCGATGATGCATCTCGAACCTATTCGAACATGTCAATCCTTTTTGCCGCTGCCAATGAAGGAGTCGACTCGAATGGTGATGGAGAAGTCGACCTCGATTCACTGGGCTCCCCTGCCTCCGCCAAGAACGTAATCACCGTGGGTGCCAGCGAAAATGATCGCTATACATTCTGTAAAGGAGATGGAACATGCTGGTATACTGGCACATGGGGTAGTTCCTACGGAAGTCCAATCTCATCAGATAACAACGGTGGTGATGTCGAAGGGATGGCTGCTTTCTCCAGTAGAGGGCCAACAGATGACAACCGAATCAAGCCGGACATTACTGCTCCCGGAACTTGGATTCTTTCGACCAAGAGTCGTTCAACAACGAATGTCGGGTGGAGTTCCTATGATACTGACTATACCTACATGGGAGGAACCAGCATGGCAACACCTCTTACCGCTGGCGCAGTTGCATTACTCATCCAACATCTGAAGGAGAATGTTGGCCACAGCAACCCTTCCTCAGCGCTGATCAAGGCTATCATGGCTGCCGGCGCTGATGATATGACTGGGCAATATGGAAGTTCGACCAATGGTGCTGGCGAGACTGCTCCGAATAATCACGAAGGCTGGGGCAGAGTGAACATGGGCACCAATGCCAACGTTTCCTTCATAGATGGAGATGCCTTGTCCACAAATGAACAACTTGGCTTCAGATTCAATGTGTCCTCAGGAACTCCCGACCTAGCAATAATGTTGGCTTGGACTGACCCAGCATCGACTACAGCAGCGAGTGTCAATCTTGTGAATGACCTTGACATTGCTATCAAGGATCCAAGCGGGACGTGGACTAATCTCTCAAATGATAGAGACAACCTCAGAGGAATAGAATTCACCAATCCGAGCAGCGGAATATGGGAAATTGTTGTTGTTGGTACCAGTGTACCAACAGGGCCACAAGAATTCGCTCTCGTACTCTCTCGTAATTTCACCATCATCAACGGAAGTACCGATGATGATATGGATGGTATTGACAACGATTTTGATGACTGCCAGGCGGTCTCTGGCACTTCAACCAACGACCGCATTGGTTGTCCTGACACTGATGGAGATGGATACTCTGACCCAGATGCTGACTGGACAGTTTCCGATGGTGCAGACGTATTCATCAATGATGCAACTCAATGGGCAGATGCAGATGACGACGGATATGGAGACAATCTAGCTGGAGTTGAGCCAGACTCATGTTCTGCAGTAGCAGGATGGTCGAACATTGACAGATATGGTTGCCTAGACAGCGATGGAGACGGATGGTCCAATCCAGATTCGAGTTGGACTACTGCTAACGGGGCTGATTCCTGTGGAATGGTAGTCGGTACTTCCAACCAAGATAGAAATGGATGTGAAGACAGTGACAATGATGGTTATTCTGACCCAGATTCTACCTGGAACACCAGCCAAGGTGCTGATGCGTTCATCAATGATTCAACACAATGGTCTGACGATGATGGCGATGGCTACGGAGAAAATGCCAATGGAACCACACCGGATGGTTGCATTACGATATTTGGGAATTCGACCATCGACCTGTTCGGATGCATCGATAGTGATGGTGATGGATACTCAGACTTGAACGATGCTTTTCCTAATGATCCGAGTAGAGATACCGACCTTGATTCGGATGGCTTCGATGATGCAGAAGATGACTGCCCATCTATTGCAGGAAATTCAACTATGGATTCAACAGGCTGTCTCGACATTGATGGAGACGGCTGGAGCGATGGTGCTGATTCATTCCCAAGCGATGCAAGTCAATGGGCGGATTCAGATGGCGACGGATATGGTGACAACAGCAACGGGACACAACCCGATTCATGCCCAAGCGTTTTCGGAATCTCTGACCAGAATTCCACCTTTGGATGCCCTGATACAGATGCAGATGGATGGAGTGACAGCGAAGATGCATTCCCTTCAGAATCCAGTCAATGGGCTGATTCCGATGGAGATGGATACGGTGATGAATCAACAGGAGTGAATGCTGATGACTGCCCCACTGAAAGTGGAACCTCTGATCAGGAATCTGTGCTCGGTTGTCCGGATACGGATGGCGACGGATGGGCCAACAGCATCGATGACCTACCGGAGGAGGAGACTCAACAATCCGACATGGATGGAGATGGGTTCGGTGATGACCCAGACGGATTCCAACCCGATTCCTGCCTCAACGTGGCTGGTAATTCAAGCAATGACAGATTCGGATGTCCAGACCAAGACGGAGATGGAATGAGCGACGACAATGACGATTTCCCGAATGACCCACTAAGAGCCGGAGATGCGGATGCTGACGGATTGGATGATGCACTTGAGGATGATTGTTCAAGTTCCTATGGTACCTCATCACAAGACCGCAGTGGATGCCCCGACAGTGATGGTGATGGATGGTCAGACCCTGACCAGTCGTGGACTTCAGGAATGGGTGCGGATGCCTTCCCGTTACTGCCGAGCCAGTGGGCAGATTTCGATGATGATGGATTTGGCGACAATTCCTCTGGATTCGAGGCCGATTCATGTATCGAGGTACAGGGAACATCTACCATGGATAGATTCGGATGTCCTGACGGGGATCTCGATGGATGGTCCAATGCTGATTCCACATGGACGATTGCTGACTCTGCGGATGCTTTTCCCACCGACTCCAGTCAATGGGCTGATTCAGATGGCGATGGATATGGAGATGAGATTCTCGGATTGAATGCTGATGTCTGCCCTCAAGTGGCTGGAAATTCCTCAGTGGATAGGCTTGGTTGCATGGATAGCGATGGTGATGGACGAAGCGATCCTGATTCCACATGGTCAACTTCTGATGGTGCTGACCTTTGGCCGAATGATGCAACTCAATCCACTGATTTTGATGGCGACGGATTCGGAGATAACCCTGATGGAACAGATGGAGACCACTGCCCTGAGAGTTCTGGCGATTCCTCCAATGGGGTTCTTGGATGTACAGATACAGACGGCGATGGTTGGGCTGATGAAGAAGATGCGTTTCCAGACTTGAATAGCCAATGGGAGGATTCGGATGGCGATGGTTGGGGAGACAACCAGAGTATAGGGGCCTCTAGAGTAGACAATTTCCCAGACGACCCTGATGCATGGTCAGTTACAGCCTCTTTATCTTGTACACAGTCGCATGAATACGTAGATCTGTATCTTGAAGATGAGATGATTGTTACTTGCACTGTGACTAATGAAGCAGACCTCTCAATGATGGTGATACTTGTATGGGATGTACCTATTGGAATCAATACTGATGATAATAGACAGATTCTGCAGTTGACGCGTGTAGGTAGTCAGAATTCTGTGAAGGAAGTTATTCTAAGGGCGACAGGGGGTTCAGTTGGCGACTACCTGACAGTGCTGAAGACCGAAGCGCCTGGTGCAGATCAGGCAATGGATAGTGTGACTATTGACATCCAAGTGATAGATTCCTCACCTGAATCAGAAGGTTCTGGTACTGATGAAGAAGCAAGCCAGAGTGAAGGAGATTTTGTTCTCGCTGGAATCCCTCTATCAACTGAGAATATTCGCCTTATCGTAGCAGGTACAGTGTTGGTCATAGTGTCTCTTGGTATCATTCTGAGGGTTGCGCGTCCGAAGAAGAGGAAACAGAAAACAATTCAAAATTTCACACGAGGAGGCCTGTTTGGAGATGATTTCCAAACTCCTCCGGAGCCACCACAATGGCAACAAGAGTCTTCTTGGAGATATTGAAGGGTGAAATAGTCCTGAGGGGGGGACCGAAACGAATACATCCACCATTACCCTCGGCAACATCACCAACAGCGGGTGTGGTGAAGTGGTATCACCTGAGGTTTCCAACCTCATGTCGTGGGTTCAATTCCCGCCACCCGCATTCATCCTGACCATACTACTGTCTGCGCTGTTAATTCCGGCGATCCCCGGAGTTGACGCAGAAGCAGATGCTTCACAGGCAGCCATATCGACAACCGTGTTGTTCAATGCTTCAGGAAATGATCAACTATCTACTTCTGCAACCCCTTCGCCCAGCACCCATAGTGGTAGCATAGGGCCTTTTGGTGCTGGCATGATTTCAGCATCCTTCACTTCTATGCCTCTGATGAACAATCTGACACCAACAGATGATGAATGGGGTGCAAGCATGTTCATTTCCGGTAGTGGAAATATCTGGATGAGGATGATTCTGGAAACCAATTCTGGGGTCATCGGACAAGTCGACTCCAATCCAATCACACTGAATGGTAATCCACAGGAAGTTCTTTTGTTCGGTGACGGTTTCTCTGCGGAGTCCTATCCACAAGAATCACTGCTCATTCTGACCTATGAGGTGCGCGGCAATACCATGGCGAGCGCAACAATGCATTGGGGCTCTGTCGATACGCCATCTGCACTTGGTGTCGCAGGTGATTTCGTAAGACCGGTGGAGGTGCATATCTCAGATTCCGGAGAGGCATTCGATGATGGTGAGGG
>CAXRJY010000034.1:0-6303 GCA_964230915.1 Candidatus Poseidoniaceae archaeon
ATTTTTGAGCGGATGATGAAAGAGTAACAGACCAATTCTCAGAATTGCAATCTTGGAATTCGTTCTGCATCTTCTTCACCTCAGGGGAAACGCTTCCCTATGCTCAAGAATGGATTTGATGGGTCATGGCGTAAAGGAATCAAATTGTCACTACTCAAAGTCGCTGTTGAACCACGCTGCATTCCACTGGCTTCGGCAACCGCCGCCGCAAGAACAACTTCGACGGAGGGGGCTTGCTCTGACCATCCATTGCTCCAATGTTCAGCGATGAAATCTGTACTGGTCTTTCCTGCTTTGAACGCAGGATGTTGGATTAGGTCCTGCAAGAAATCAACATTGGTAACAGTTCCAAGGATAATGAATTCAGAGAGCGCACGTTTCATTCTTCTGATCGCTGCACCTCTATCGCTTGCATGAACGATCAATTTCGCCAACATTGGGTCATAATTTGGAGTGACCTCATCTCCTTCACGAACTCCAGTATCCACTCGGACCCCCGGTCCTTCGGGTGCTTGCCACCTTGCCAATGTACCGATTGCAGGGAGAAAGCCAGAACCAGGATTCTCTGCATATATCCGGACTTCAATAGAGTGTCCATTGATTTTGATGCCCGATTGTTCACGATTCAGTGGCAGGCCTGCAGCGATACGAAATTGTTCGGCTACTATATCTACACCAGTGATGCATTCAGTAATTGGATGCTCGACCTGTATGCGGGTATTCATTTCGAGGAAATGGAAGGTCCCATGCGTTGTGACCAGAAACTCAACCGTCCCCGCTCCTTCGTAGAAGACTGCTTTTGCAGCATTGACAGCTGCTGCACCCATCTGTGCCCGTAATGCTTCAGATACCACTGGACTCGGCGCCTCTTCCAACACTTTCTGATGGCGGCGTTGTATGCTGCACTCTCTCTCACCCAGATGTATCACATTGGAGAATGAATCGGCTAGAATCTGTATTTCGATGTGGCGTGATGAAGTCAACATCTTTTCTATGTAGACGCGCCCATCTCCAAATGCAGTTTCAGCTTCTCGACGGGCTGCTTGGGCAGCACTTCTAACTTCTGAGAATTCCGAAACCACCCGCATTCCTTTGCCACCACCGCCAGCGCTGGCTTTGATCATCAATGGAACTCCAATACGTTGTGATGCTTCGTGAATAGCAGCCAATTCTCTTTCAGGATCCGCTTCATCAATTTCTTCCCCAGGGATTACCGGAACTCCGGCCTGCCGCATTAATTTGCGCGCAGTCATCTTGTCTCCCATGGAACTGATGGCTTGTGCAGGAGGCCCTATCCACACCAACCCAGCCGAATTTACTGCATTGGCAAAATCTGAGCGCTCTGAAAGGAATCCAAAACCTGGATGTATCGCCTGAACATCATTTTTCAGTGCGATGGAGATGATTTGTTCTCCATTGAGATATGTTTGCGCCAAACCTTCGCCATCAAGCAATATTGCCTCATCAGCCATCTCCACGAACAATGAGTCTTTGTCATCTACAGCATAAACTGCGACACTGTTCAGTCCCAGTTCTTTGCAGGCGCGAATGATTCTACAGGCGATTTCACCACGATTGGCAATCAATACCCTGTCGAAGGGACGTTCTGCGCCCTTCATCCATTCAAGAACCATCTGAATACCTCATTCTGAGCCTGCTTTCCAATCCGCATCTCTATTTTCGAGGAAAGAAGTCAACCCCTCTTGCCCTTCATCACTAGCGCGCATGCGGCTTGTATAATCCAAGGTCCATTGCCGTAGTTCTTCGTCGCTGCCGGTCCACCTATCGAAGTTCAGAGCCAATTCTTTGGCATTGGCAACCGCCATCGGGCCAGTGGACATTATTTCAGCCACCATTTCATCGACCTTTTCTGAAAGGTCGTCTACAGAATCAACCAATTGTTCCACCATTCCGACACGCAGGGCCTCATCAGCATTGATTCGACTAGCCTGCATGGCTAATCTACGGAAACAAGCACTTCCGACTCGGCGATAGACATAGGGTCCAATGACTGCGGGTAGGATGCCAAGCTTGCCTTCTGAAAGAGCAATGCGCGTATCTGTTGCTGCAATTACATGGTCCATGCAGGCTATCAGTCCTGCTCCACCACCAAGCGCCACTCCTTGTACAGCACCGATGGTGAAACAAGGATGGGACCAAAGTCCATTGAATAGAGCATCAAGACGCTTTGAATCCTCGCGATTCTGTTCAGCAGTCTTTGCCCCCGCATCGCTCATCATGTTGATATCGGCACCGGCGCAGAAATGTTTGCCAGCACCGCTGATGATTAGAATTCGGAAAAAAGCCCTCCCTTCGTCATCAAAAAGGCGCTCTTGAGTTGCAACGGAATTCTTTGCACTCCATTCAAACGCACTGATCAATTCTTCAATCATCTGAGAATTCATCGCATTGAATTTCTCTTCTCTCAATAGCCTGATGTGGCAGTTTGCACCATCAATCTCTAATTTCACCAGTTCGGTTTCGGGGGGATTCTCCATATTCTCACCTTTCAATTAGAAATTCTATTTTTTCAATTACAAATTACATCCTGAAGACACCATAATCAGTTTCAGGCATAGGAGCGTTCAAACTGGCAGCAATACAGAGCCCTAACACATCCCTGGTATCTCTTGGGTCAATGATTCCATCATCCCAGAGCCTTGCAGTTGAGTGGTATGGTGAGCCTTCTCTCTCATATTTATCGAGAATGGGGGCGCGGAATGTAGCCAGTTCATCACCATACATCGGGTCTTTTCCTTCTCTATTCCTTTGATCTTGTTTGACTGTAGTCAACACGTCTGCTGCTTGAGGGCCGCCCATGACCGAGATTCTTGAATTAGGCCACATGAAAAGGAAACGAGGGTCGTATGCTCTACCACACATCCCATAATTGCCTGCTCCATGACTTCCTCCAATAATTACCGTGAATTTAGGAACGGGAACACATGAAACTGCGGTGACCAATTTTGCTCCATCCTTGGCTATTCCGCCAGCCTCATATTTTCGACCTACCATGAAACCCGTGATATTCTGTAGGAAAACAAGTGGGATGCCACGTTGTCCACAGAGTTCGACGAAGTGCGCTCCTTTGAGGCTGGATTCACTGAACAGAATTCCGTTGTTGGCAACGATTCCAACTGGATTTCCATGGATTCTTGCAAAGCCGCAGACCAGTGTAGTTCCATATCTGGCCTTGAATTCGTGGAACCTTGAACCATCAACAATTCTGGCAATCACTTCACGAACATCGTAAGGTGTGCGATTATCCTCTGGGATGATGCCAAGCAGGTCTTCAACATCGTGAACCGGTTCTTCAGGAGCAATCCTGTCAAGTCTGCTCTTTTCTGCTGGGTTGAGGTTCTCTACGACGTTTCTTACCAGTCTCAATGCTTCGTTTTCATCTTCTGCATAATGATCAGCAACCCCTGATTCGACAGTATGCACTTCCGCTCCTCCAAGTTCTTCTGCGGTGACAACTTCGCCAGTCGCTGCTTTGACCAATGGTGGTCCTGCCAGGAAGATAGTGCCATTTCCTCTGACTATTATCGATTCATCTGACATTGCTGGAACATATGCTCCTCCAGCGGTGCAGGAGCCAAGAACTGCAGCCACTTGCGGGATGCCTTTGCCACTGAGCATAGCCTGATTGCGGAAGATACGTCCAAAATGCCCTTTGTCTGGAAACACTTCATCTTGCAATGGCAGGAATGCACCTCCTGAATCTACTAGATACAGGCATGGAAGATGGTTTTCATCGGCGATTTCTTGCGCTCGGATATGTTTCTTGACAGTGATTGGATAATATGATCCACCTTTGACGGTGGCATCATTAGCAACGAACATGCATTCCCTACCGTGTACGACTCCGATGCCGGTGACTATCCCAGCGCTATGCGCATTTCCGTCATACAGGCCATTGGCGGCCAGAGTTGATAACTCCAGGAAAGCAGTACCCGCGTCGACGATTCTTTCGATACGTTCTCGAGGTAACAACTTGCCACGGCTACGATGCCGTATCTCGTATTTTCCTCCTCCTCCGGAACGCGCCACAGTCATTCGATTGTTGAGTTCATCCAAAAGGCGTTGATTGTGTTGTTTCCTGATTTCAAAATCAGGTCCACCTCTATCAACACGAGTAGATAATCGGTCCAAACTTCCCCCTCTCATCATGAGGGACTTGTAGCCCCACCTTGAAGCATATGGTTGGAGGAGCCATCATCGACTTAGACGCCAAGCATCAGTCGCCCAAGGTCTCTCAACCCTGGAGCAAGGCCGACAATGAGCAAGGCGAGGACGATGAGTAGCCTCAGATGTCGGTTTCGATGTTCAACTCGAATCTCTGTGAATACCCAGATCAATGCACCAGTCAACAGTGCTTTTGTCAAGAAGAACAGCCATGCTCCGGCATCTCCAGTGATTGCAGCACCCCAGTCAATTATCTTGGCACTGACCACATGCTTCTCACTGTAGCCAAAGAAATCAATCCCCATCCAAGTTGCCAATCCATCACAAAGCTGGCCAAAGGTGAATGCGAGTACCATGGGGTTTGCGAGTAAAGCCATGCGAGCATCGACTTCATATTCCTCTTTCCCAGCAGGTTCTCCTTTTTCCCATTCCATCACACTGATGTTTTCAGGCAGAACTCCACTTTCATATCCAGACGCTAACATTCTCAGGTTAGCAGAGTTCCCCATTCGGAACATCTGCCAGCAGATCAAGGTTGGAATTCCAAGAATGATGAATGCTGGCCACCATGCAGCCTCGTTGGATGGATGCCAAGGAGTCGATTGAAATTGAAGCCAGAAACCAAAGCCCATGATGACGCCTCCCCAACCTACGGTCAATAGAGCGCGTTCCATTCCCCCCCACTGCTCTTCAGCAGACAACCATGTTGCAATCATGATGGAACAGATGAGGGCAATGA
Source organism: Candidatus Poseidoniaceae archaeon (assembly GCA_964230915.1). Classification (GTDB taxonomy): domain Archaea; phylum Thermoplasmatota; class Poseidoniia; order Poseidoniales; family Poseidoniaceae; genus UBA226. The sequence continues at coordinate 4,925 of CAXRJY010000034.1, forward strand.
TTGGCCATAGGATGCCGATTGTGGAATCAGAAGCCAATGCTGGAGAATAGATAAGCAGCCACATCAGCAATAACAGGGTGATGGAAACAATTCGGTGTCTACCAGTCACAATGGATGTCGAATCTTCCTTGGATGAATTGGGTAGCCGTTCCGCCCATAGGCCCAACGCCGCGCTTGCTATGACCCATAACGCTAGATGGAAGTGTATCACTGGTGAAATGAAAAGAATCTGATAGGATTCGGGAAACAATTCAGAGTCTTCCAGAACTCTGATGATACTGGCTAGAGTAACCCATGGAATGAAGACTAGAATGGTTCGTGGTTCAGCAGGTAGTGAATATTTTCGAAAAACTGCGGATAGAACAACAACTGTCAGCAGCAGGATACTGGTGAACAGCATGGTGTTTATCGGGTTGTATCCAGCGTCTCCTTGTGTCGCATCTTCATTCACAGGGTCCCAGACCATCGGTTCCAGAAATCCATCCCAGAACAATGATGGCAGCAATAATGATCCCAATATGAGAGTGAATATGGAACCAAGTAATACATAGACAGAAGCCATTTCGAATTTACTGTATTGATCATCGGGTAATGGGGGAGTGAATTTCGAGTTTTCCTCTTCAGAACCAACATCGGCGTCATCATCAGCAGATTCGGAAGTTTCGTCATCACTCATCTGCTCGACTCCGTCTGAACATCAGTTGGACTCGCCAGTAGGGAGTCACGCATTGCCTTTTTGCTGAGAATCACTCTTCTTCGCCGTGTGCATGTGATTCATGTCCACAATCAGGGTCTTCACAATCATGGCCATGGTCATCAGCATCCACTGCTGCACGAGGTTCATGGACCTCAATGAAAGAAACCTTGCCGACATCCATGGCTTCACGAAGAACAGAAACCACTCGGAATTTCATCATCGCTGCATTGGTATCGAAAAGCATTGATTGAGGAACGATTACAGAGACATCATCACCATCGAATTCGACTTCGAAATCATCATGTCCTGAATTTGATTTCAGGAGTGCTACTACCTTCTCAGCACGGTCTTCAACAACTTTGACGATGGTATACTTGTAGCGAAGCGTACGTCCAGCAAGAGGGTGATTGAAATCCACCCGAGCGCGCCCTGCAGCAAATAGAGTCAAAATTCCAGTTCGTCCTCCAATTTCGACTGGCGAGCCGATTCCAAGAGATTGAGGATCATTTACTGCGCGCATCAACTTATCTTGATTGATTGTCTCAATCATGGTGGTGTCTTTGTCACCATATCCTTTGGATGGCTCTATTTCGATATCATATTCTGTTTCGGCTTCGGCTTCGAGCAGACTGTCTTCGAATCCTTCAATCAACTGCCCTCCTCCGACGACGGTGACCAAGGG
>CAXRJY010000035.1:0-3246 GCA_964230915.1 Candidatus Poseidoniaceae archaeon
CCATTCGACCATCAAACCTGTATCGAATCAGTTTCTCGAACAGGACGGTTGTTGGTTCTTCAAGAGAGCCAGTGGAGTGGAGGTCTTGGCCATACCATTCAGAGTCGAATTCTAGAAGATTCATTCTGGGCTCTAGAAACAAAGCCAGTTGTTATTGGCGCTCTTGATACCCCAGTCCCATTTTCTCCACCGCTTGAAAACCATACAATTCCTAATGTGGAAACGGTTGTGAAAACAATAATTGGAATGTGCAATTAGACAATTTCAGTGGCAAGTCATATGTGCTCAACATGTTGTGACACGGCCTAGATGTCGGAGACCATCGCTGAAAAGGCATCTGCCACGGGTAGTGATTCAGGAGTAATGGAATTACTCCATTGGAATGGAATGCTGCTCACTGGAGGATTATTCGTCACTCTTGTGGTACTTGAGATGTTCAGCCATCGTGCCGGTGATACTGCAGCATGGGTCAGTCTCTTGTTGCTTGCAGCAGCCATTGCTTTGTTGATCACCTCGGCTGACTTCTTCATTGAAGGAGCGAAAGGGTTGGCTCGTCGCGCTGGAATCGCTGAAGTGGTCATCGGACTGACCATTGTTTCAATCGGCACCTCCCTTCCTGAGATTCTAGTGACCTCAACAGCAGCATATGGAGGGGCTGATGACCCCGCTATGGTCGACCTGGCAATCGGTAACATCTTCGGTTCTGTACTTGTTCAGATAACCTTGATTCTTGGAATAGTTGTAATGGTCAGACCATTGGAGATTAGACCAGATTGGCTACGCAGAGATGGAATGTTGATGCTAGGCGCTGTAGTTCTCCTCTCATTACTACTGTTTTGGAACAATAATCTGACTCGCTGGGAAGGGGCTCTCTTGGTGATACTGTATCTGAGTTACATCCGGTGGCTACTGAAAAATCAAGACAAGATTCGCAGTGATGAATTGGAAATCGTTCCCGATGTCAAAACTCAAGGCAGAGGCTGGACCTCAGGAGCATATACCGTCATGGTCATCATCGGGCTGATGTTCGCACTCTATGCTGCAACTCAATTGGTCAATATTGCCAGTGAAATCGCAATTGCGATGAAGGTTGACCCTGCTATTGTTGGAATGACGATGTCAGGTCTCGGTACCTCGCTACCTGAATTGACTGTGGCACTGATGGCTTCGAAACGTTCTCAGGGAGTTGCCGTTGGTACTCTGATCGGGTCAAACATCACTGACCCAATGCTTTCCATAGGTATTGCTGCCATGGTATCACCACTGACGATTTCCACCTCATCCGTACCTCTGATCATGAAGGTGGTCATACCTGCTACAATCATTGGAGTAGTGGTATGCTTGCTGTTCATGTGGACTGGTTTCAAATTCAATCGCTGGGAAGGAGGAGTTCTAGCAGGACTCTATCTCCTCTTCCTATTACTGTTGGAAATGCAACGTAGAGGCTATCTCGTCATCTGAAATACGTTGCAAGGGTTGTACATAGAGCCTCTAGGTTCTTCTTGTCGTTCGCATCAAAGGCTGCTTCGATATCGCTATCAATATCCAGAACAGCAAGGACACTTCCATCCTCTGCCAAAACCGGAACCACGATTTCAGACATGGTGCTGCTTGAGCAAGCGATGTGGTCTTCCCGCTCATGCACATTGTCAACAAGTTGGGTCTCCTTGGTGGTGGCACAGGCGCCGCAGATCCCTCTATCGAATGTAATCTCCAGACACCCATGTCCTCCCTGATATGGCCCTACCTTGAGCACCCCCGGACTTGTCACTCGGTAGAAACCAGTCCAATGAAAATCCTCGAAAGAATTGTGGAGTTCACATACCACGGTTGCCAGAATTGCAACCCAATCGTCTTCGCCCTCAATAGCAGTCTCAATATCGGCCAATACCTGCGAATAATCCCTGACCATGAATATTCTACAAGCCGATTGAAGATGAATGATTTGGTAAGCAGTTCTTATGGCCATCCTACCGCTGGGCCAACCATGGTCGACCTATCTCTCGACGAGATGCAGGAGATGCTGCGCCAGTTGGCCCATCAATTCTGTATCGACGAGGTACGTCCAAATGCCGAACATTGGGACCTTGAATCCGAATATCCGCTTGATGCAATCAAATCTGCAAATGAGTTAGGACTGTTGAATCTACATATTCCTGAAAAGTATGGTGGTGCAGGTCTTGGCTCGATCGAAGAAGTGATTGTCAACGAAGAACTAGCCTGGGGAGACCCGGGGTTCGCTACCGCTGCATATGCAACAAGTCTAGCCATCGCCCCAATAATCACTGGTGGAACTGAAGAGCAGAAGGAAAAATGGCTTCGTAAGGTTGCAGAAGGTGCCTTGGCATCATATGCGGTCACCGAACCTGAGGCAGGTTCTGATGTTGCATCGATCAAGACAACTGCCATCAAAGATGGTGAAGGGTACATACTCAATGGCGAGAAGATGTGGATAACTGGTGCGGGGTACGCTGATTTCTTCTTCGTGCTGGCGAAAACCAACCCCGATGCAGGATACCGCGGAATGTCCGGATTCATTGTCGAATCTGATAGTGAAGGGTTGACCTTGGGCAAGAAGGAGAACAACATGGGACCGCGCTGTTCTGATACTAGGTCAGTTATTTTTGATGACGTCAGTGTAACTTCTGAGAACCTCCTAGGAGGTTCTGAGAATGAGGGCTGGCTGAATGCCATGAAGGCCTTTGATATGAGTCGGCGAAACATTGCTGCACATGCCACGGGTCTAGCCCGAGCGGCATTTGAGCACGCTCTTCAATACGCAGATGAGAGAGAGACATTCGGTAACAAACTACACCAGCATCAAGCAATTCAATTCATGCTTGTTGACATGAAGACTAATATCGAGGCTTCCCGATTGTTGACCTGGAAATCTGCTGCCCTTGCCGATGCAGGAGAGAAGAATACCGAGGCGGCCGCGCATGCAAAGCGTTTCTCTGCAGACATCGCAATGCAAGTTTCCACAGATGCAGTACAGGTCTTTGGCGGCTACGGTTACTCTGAGGAATATCCTGTTGCCCGCTTGATGAGAGCCGCCAAGGTGATGCAGATCTACGAAGGATCTTCACAGATTCAGAGGATGATCATCGGCCGAGAGATGTTGCGGTGAAATCAGATGGTAGCTGCGATAGTTCTCGCAGCCGGAGCCAGTCAGAGACTCGGACAGCCGAAGGCATTGGTTCCTGTCGCTGATTCAACCTTGATTGGAAATATTGTTGAACTACTGCA
>CAXRJY010000036.1:0-4749 GCA_964230915.1 Candidatus Poseidoniaceae archaeon
GGAATACTCCAAGATTCTCCATCATTATCTGAATACTCAACGAACATCGCTGTCAAAGCGTGCATATCGAATTTGACCACTCTATCCGTCCACTTGTCAACGTAGACATATGGGTCATTGGAGTTAGGAACCTGACCTGTATCAGGGAATACTGGATTGAAGGGTCCAACATCTGTCCAGACTGTTCCATAATCAGTTCCCCTGATGATATGGGTTCCATCGCCAGTACCTCTGTAGTTGGTGAAGAAGATTGCACCAGAACTTGTTATTCCCAATGTAGGTTCAAAAGTGGTGAAACCAACACCATGATAGGTTCCTTCTGCCCAATAAGGAGAGTTGTTTCCACTCAGATTGGCACTGATGTTGGCAGCAGATAATGCTGTTTCATCAGTTGCATCTATAGCGCCTGGATAATGATAGAATGTCTCCATTGGAAGTGGTTCATCGAAGGTGAAAGGATTCGATTCTACCATCTCAACCGTTTCAGGTTCGCTACCGAAACATCCGGATATCATTGGAGTGATGATCAGTAGAATCACCAACCATGCAATGATGCCTCGTTGAGCCTGCATACCCTGTCGACCCGCGGAATTGGTTTGAATCCTACTCCAGTGGCTTTACTACTCAATTATTTACCCCTACCCATACGGAGTGGCATGAGTGCAACACTGATTGGAGGAATCATTGGCGGTGTCATTGTTCTGATTCTAGTGATTTGGTTCTTCTCGACATACAACCGATTGATTCGATTGAAAGAGAATGCAAACAAGTCGTGGGCTGACATAGATGTCTTGCTGAAACAGAGATATGATATGATGCCTAATCTGATAAACACCGTCAAGGGGTATGCTACACACGAAAGAGAATTGTTTGAGAAATTCGCAGAAGCACGTCAGACTGCATCGAATGCTCTTTCACAGGGCGATGTAAGTGGAGTTGCCGCTGCTGAAGGTCTGTTGGGCAATATGATGCCAAAGATCTACGCTCTTTCTGAAGCCTATCCCGAGTTGAAGGCAGATACTCAGTTCCTTAACCTGCAGAAGGAGATTACCGCAATGGAGAATCAGATTGCAGACCGTCGAGAGTTCTACAATGCTTCGTGCACCAACTGGAATGCGGCGATCCAAATGATTCCTACCAACATCGTTGCGAGTTTCATGAGTGCCGAGCGCAAGGTATTGTTCGAGGTCACCAACGCTGTTGAGCGTGAAGTGGTCAAGGTAGAGTTCTGATTTCAGAAAGTCGAGATGATTCCGGCTGTTGCCATCCATGCTCCCAGCATACTGCCTAGATTGGTCAGTGCAGTGACCAGTAATACTCTACCTGCTCTGTTCGACCAGAATAGTTTCATCTCGTCAAGTTTCAAGAAATCCTTGAGGTCCTTGGTTGAGGGTTCGCGAACCAACAACTGAACATAACCCGCGAACCATCCTGCAGCCAATGCCGGATTCAGAGAAGTGATTGGACTAGCGATTGCAGCAGTTAACACTGCCAAGGGGTGCCCTCTTGCAATGATACAGCACAACGCTGCAACAACAGCATTGAACAAAGCCCAGATGGTCAATAACTCAAACAGGTTATCATTGGAGCCTGTGTAGATAAACCATCCAACCAGTCCAAAGACCAGAAGCGGAATTCCCCACATGATAATCTTCCAGAGTGGATTGGGTTTAGGAACAACTTCCAGTCGCTGAAGTTTTTCTTCATCGATCACAGCATTCTCAAGATGTGTACTGACTCCTGCTAGATGTCCAGCACCTAGCACTGCCAGTACTTTGCCTTTGGAGCGTTGTTTCTGAATCATCATTGCAAGATATTCATCTCTTTCATCAACCAGTACTTCTCCTGCAGATGGCGCTATTTGCTTCAATTCCTCCATCAGTTCGCTGAGCAGATCCTTATTGGAAAGCAGTTCATCAATCTCGGGTATCTCCTCTTCTTCATTCTCGGGTGCGACCAGGCCCCAGAGGATGCGGAATTTCTCTCTCAGGCCCATTCCCCGCCAGGCGCGTCGAAGAGTGACTTGGATGTCTCTATCGACAAGAGCAACTTCGATGTTCTTTTCTTCGGCGATATTGAGTGCACCAAGAAGTTCTGCTCCAGGTTGAACGCCTTCATCCAACCCAAGTTTTCGCTGCTCTGCTGCGAGCATTGACTGAAAGAGAATCAGTGGAGCCTTACCTTCTTTGATGACTTTGCGCAACCCCTCTTGGTCCAACCTCCTATCTTCTTTCAGCGCTTCAGCTCGGCTGTTGCATAATTCGATGGCAACCACGTCGGGGGCCCACTCATCGATCTGTTTCTCAACCAATTCAACGGAGTCTCGAGAAATATGGGCGGTTCCAAGTAATCTCAAATTGGAATCGATATCGACGATAGGTTGCAAGCCTTCTTCAGAGATTTTCGCCACCTCCTTCAATGGCTGCAAGGACTTTGCAAAGATCGAGGTGCTCAGCAACATCATGAACTCTTAGAATGTCAACACCTAGTCGATGTGCTTGTGCTGCAACTGCCAATGTACCTGGTAGTCTTTCTTCGATAGTTTCCTTATTTGTCAGAGTACCGATCATGGATTTTCGGGATGCGCCCCAGAGGATTGCAAATCTTTCCTCTCCCCGCTCCAACGAACTCAATAATTCGAGATTATGATGCAGGGTCTTACCAAAACCGAAACCTGGGTCGAGGATGATGGTTTCAGGGTCATGGCCTTTAGAGACCAGTTCTCTAGCAGTCTCCAACAGCGATGAATACACTTCCTCAAATGCATTCTCATAACTTGGATTCACTTGCATGTTCCCTGGTTCACCCTGCATATGCATGATACAGACCGGACAGTCTTCCTGTGCTACTAGAGCCAACATCCTGTGGTCTCGTAATCCAGAGACATCATTGACCATGTCTGCTCCTGCTTCAAGTGCGGCTCTTGCAACCTCGTGATTCCTTGTGTCTATCGAAATATAGATGTCAGATTCCATTCTTATTCCTTCAATGACTGGAATGACTCGAGACAATTCTTCCTCAATGGAGATCTCTTTTGCACCAGGTCTGGTTGATTCACCACCAACGTCAATCCAATCTGCACCTTCTCGAATCATTCGCAGAGCATCTTCAACGCCTCCACCTCGGCTTGATGGGTGAAAAGAATCAGGAGTACAATTGACGATACCCATCAATCGTGGTCTTCCATCAGCATGGGCCCTCAAGGCTTTTCGGCAATCTCGCCTACCTGCTGAACCGGCCATGACGAACCCCGTGAGTCAGGCATCCTTTATCAGATGAGGTGTGCGAGGGTTCTGAAGTATGGGCGCGGTTGATGACGCAATAGAACCCCCAAATGGGGGCGCTTCCGGTATGGAGGAAGAGGTTTCAATGCCCAGTCCACAACAATTGGAGATTGCAGAGAATATTCTCACTCGTTTGAATCCAAAGGACCGCCATGACCTCGGTCAGATGATTCATTATCGTTCCCTTGCTTGCGGGGTAATCGCTGCGGGTCTCGGCATTTTCTGGTGGTTGTCTATTCAGAGGATTGGAGATGAACCTGTGAATCAGAGTATCTCACTGGTCAAGGGAGTGACTTTCATGACACTTTCATATCTAGTTCCAGTTGTTGTTTTCTTCGCTTCAATTTTGAATGCAGCAAGTCGTGAAAGAGGACAACCAGGCCCTGCATTAATCGCTGGAGCGATGTTTCTGATAATGGGTTTCTTCTCCTTTGAGCCATTGGCAATGGGTCTTCTCGATTCAGATATTGATGTGATGCATTCGTTTTGGCAGACCTCAAGATTAGTGATTCTAGGCGTAGGTTTCTTTTTCGTTGCCAAGTTGTTCATTGAGGCCTTTTTGTTGAATTGGGTCATGCGCTTGGAAGAGGCTTTTTCAGAGATTGAGATATTGGCATTGAGTTCAGAGGTTGAATCCGTAATGGAGCCTGAACCAGAGACGATTGAAGAAGCGGACGCCTGAAGAAGGCAAGACGGTTCGGCAGTCCGATGTGCGCAGAAGTTGTGGTCCTCAGACTCGGCTATCGAAAGGGAAGAGATCCACGTATCACCACGCATCTGGGATTGGTTGCTAGAGCATTTGGTGCTGACCGTTTCATCCTTGCTGGAGATAAGGATGAGGAGTTATTCGCTGGGCTACATTCTGTGGCTGAGAGTTTTGGAGGTCAATTGGTCACCGAACATACCGATACTCCGATGAAGTGGTTGAAGGAATTCACCAAGACGGGGACTGCTGTTCACCTTACCATGTACGGTCTCCCTTTCCGACAGGTTGTTCCTTCACTCAGTAAGGACCAATCCCTTTGCGTGGTAGTTGGAGGAGCCAAGGTGCCGCGTCAGGTATACGACATCTGTCATCATAATCTAGCAGTTGGAAATCAACCTCATAGTGAGGTCGCAGCACTAGCATTGTTTCTCGATTCATTCGTCGATGATTCCCCGGGATTTGCGGATGCTAGATTGACGATTGAGCCCACTGCCAGAGGCAAGTCAGTGTTGGATAGAGATGAGTCCGAGTAAGTCATTGTAGAAGCGATTCGTTAGGCAATCCTCTTAGAGCCCACTTTGGGACCAAAGGCGATGTCGGGGGGTGTGGTCGCAGGTGGCGGATTTTCACCGGGCAGATTAGTGACTCCATCAGGCGATTTTCCTTCCTTCAAAGATGCTGCAGATGTGCTGAAAAATGCCTCCCCAACAATGCCCGGTGAAGATGTTCCTGGCCTACTGTTATTGGCCGATGGGAGTC
>CAXRJY010000037.1:0-10791 GCA_964230915.1 Candidatus Poseidoniaceae archaeon
CCTCAACAATCTCAAAGAACATGAATTCGATAGATTGCAACTCGGTGCTCAATTCCCAAAGGATCAGACTGAGAAAGAAGACCAACTTCGCAAACGCTTCGGAGCATCCGGTTCCGCGCCACTGAAATCATGCTTGATGGAAGAAGTTGCAAAGGCTCTAAGAGAACTGGACCCAGATATCAAGCTGGTAAATGATAAGCCCCAGATCATGGCACTGATAGACCTGCTGACACTGAATGTCAACCTCGATATTCGTAGCCATTACATCTACGGAAGATACCGTAAACTCGAGAGGGGAATTCCTCAGACAAGGTGGCCATGCCGTTCCTGTAAAGGTCGTGGATGCAAGAAATGTGACGACACCGGACAACAATACCAACACTCGATACAATCTCTGGTTGGAGACCCATTGCTGAGCATTTACGGTTCTCATGACCATGCCTTCCACGGAATGGGGAGAGAAGATATCGATGTCAGATGTATGGGCCGTGGCAGACCATTCGTAATTGAATTGAAGAATCCGCAAAGAAGGAAGGTGGATATGGCTGAGGTGATGGCTGCAATCAATGACCCCGCTGAAGGTAGAATTGAAGTCCACGCAATGCGCGATTCACAACGCTCTGAGGTCGTAAGAGTCAAGGAAACTCCGGCTGAAAAATCATACCGTATCTGTTTCCTTGTGAAAGCAAAGGACGACGAGGAAGGAGGTGAAGACCTCAGTGCCCTCAAGAAGGCGGAACTGGAGGCTCTTTGTGATGAAAAAGGCCTCAAGAAGACTGGCACCAAAGCAGTGCTGATCGAACGATTGATGGAAACCAAGACTGCATCTCATGACCCAGAATCGATAACTGCCATTTTACAAGGTATGGAAGGAGTGACCCTCAAACAAAGAACACCAAAACGCGTTGCTCATAGGCGCGCTGACAAGGTTCGTGAAAGAAAGGTCATGGAGGTCTCAAACATCGCTGTCGAAATGATCGATGGCATTCCACAGGTTGAAGTGGATCTGCGCTGTGAATCTGGCACATATGTCAAGGAAACTGTGCATGGCGACGATGAAAGGACCATCCCTAGTGTATCCGGCCTTTTGGATGCCCAATGCGATGTACAATGGTTGGATGTCGCTGATATCCATGCGGATTAGGTTTTCATGTCCGCCTACGGCGCATCGGCGCGCTTAAATGGGTCGGGCAGGTCGGCGGGCTGCTCAAGAGAGCATATGGGGTGTCAACCATGAAGAGAAGCAAGGGCCAACGCCAAGGAACTCGCTATATCCTCAAGCGCAGCAAGTCAGAACGTGGAAGACTGAACATTGCACGAGTGATGCATCAGTACGACATCGGAGACAGAGTTGCAGTAGTACTCGATGGTGGACAACAGAAAGGTATGCCCCATCGCAGATTCAATGGTCGAAGTGGCCGCATCTCCGGCCAACAGGGCCGAGCCTGGGTCGTGGAACTCAAAGATGGAAACATGCGTAAGACAGTAGTAGCAAGGCCCGAACATCTACGACCAATAGAGTGAGGTGATTTGATGACTGATGATACGTATCTTGATTTTGAGACTGTGCGAAAAACCTTGACTGAGACTCAAGAGAGAAGGGGTTTCTTGACATACGAACAGAAATTGGCTCTACAACATGCAGAGTGGGCTGCCAGTGAAGGAAGAAATGGTTACAAGACCGACAGTAAAGTGTTCAAGGACATGGTCTCTGATTTCCTTGAAATTGAAAAACTAACTAAATATCCAGAACTTGCTGCAAAACTGGCGGAAGTTATGCCAGTGCATCCAGAAGATGTCAGAGCAGTTCTTGCCAGTAGGCGAATAGCCGTTGATGCCGCTGAGATCGAACAGATGATAGACATCGTTCGCAAGCATGTTGGCATTGAATGAGCAATACTTGCTCCCAGGAGGGAATCATATGCAGCCACGACGAAATGGACCGTCTCGCGACGATGTCGATCCATTGGAAAATGAAGAATGGGCACGTGTTCTTGACCATTCGGGCAGTGGCGTGATGTTTGCACTGACTGAGAAGGGATTGTATCTTGTTCGCCTTCGAGAACGTCCAGGTGTTGCAATTCAGGAGCTTGGCTCAAGAGTCTATTTCGGTGCTGATCTGAGCAAAAGAGAAGTCGTTGCGGAACCTTTGGGTCTGACTCGTTTTCGAGACCTATCAAACCGCGCACAGACCGACATCGCTGAAGTCATCACTGAAGTCATCAAAGACCTTCCAGAAGCATTTCTATCATTCTACAACCGTGCGGGCAACCTCTCATTGAAAATGCATGCATTCGAGCTCTTGCAAGGTGTCGGACCTCGTAAAGCAAGGGAGATGGTCGAGGCCAGAGGCAGGAAAGGTTGGAGTGACCTTGCTACTTTGGATGAAAACTGTGGAATCAACAGTGCTGCATTACTGGCAGAACGAATGGCTGAAGAAATGGCTGACAATAAACTCGAACCACGTCTGGTGGATCTTCTCTTGCGTCAGGGGGAATGAGGGTGCACCTCCAAGAGACCAAGGAGTTGGTCGAATCGCTTCTATTACGACGAAGTGCTGACAAAGAATTAGGACAACACTTCTTGATTGAAGAATCAATTCTTGATAGAGCGATAGAACTGGCTCAACTCAGTGCTGAAGACCATGTATTGGAGATCGGTCCCGGCCCTGGAGTGTTGACACAACGGTTGTTGGCTACTGGCGCTAAAGTCACAGCCATAGAGATTGACCCAGTTGCTTGCGAGCATCTGCGAGAATGCATGAAGCATGAAAATCTGACTCTGGTTGAAGGTGATGCACTCAAAGCGAAATTGCCTCTTGATTTGAGCGCGGTAGTTGCCAATATTCCATACCAGATTTCAAGTCCGTTGATCGAGAGGTTATCACAACATCAACGGCAATATTTTGGCTTGCAGCGCATCATCATGCTGCTTCAAGAAGAATTCGCGATTCGCCTCTCAATGAATGCAGGAATTGCAAGCAGGGGTTCACTCGGAATGACTGTCGCCATGGAATGGACAACCCAGATGGATCTCAAAGTTGGGCCTCAAGCATTCAAGCCACAGCCGAAGATCCATAGCAGATTGGTCAAACTGGTACCAAATGATCCCTTCAAGGAAATGGAGAATGGAATTCCAAAACCTGACAAACGCCTTGCTAGACTCATTGTTTCCACAGCATTTGGAGAGCGCCGTAAGAAGATGAAAAATCGCTTGTTACAGGCTCCAAAAAGAATCGCTCGGGTCAAAGGATGGCACGCTTCAGGCTATCGAACTGCTGCGAAGAAATTGATTGCATCCCCGCAGAAAAAAGGTCTGCCTTTAGGGTGGTTGGATGCGAGGCCTGAACAATTGGATCTGCATTTCTGGCTGGCTCTTGCAGGGTGGTTACAGGAACTCTATGACTGAGAAGTTGGCAAAGTCGGTTGAACGGGAGGTTCACATAGGGCCCCCACCTCCGATGGAACCGCTCCGGTGGGATTCATGGCAAAGAAGGACACCTACCTCGCTCTGCTGCGCAGAGGAATTGACGAAACAACAGCAATGCATCTAGCCGATGCAGGATTGAAGATTGGCGACCTGAAAAAGATCGATAAACAGAAATTGATCGACAACTATGCTCTCAAACCAGATATTGCAGAAGGTGTCATTTCAATCATCAAGGCTGGCCCTCAAACTCACGGTAAGGAACGATATCTCTCAAAGGTCTTGGCTCCAGAACGGAAGAAGAAAAGCAAGATTGAGGAACAGAAGTTCCGCCGAGAACAAAAGGATATTCTAGCTGAATTGGCAGAACAGAAAGACCGTTTGAAAATGGCAAAGGTCGAAGCGTTCCGAAATCAAAAATTGGTGATGAATCGACTTGGTAAGACTGTTGAATTGATTGTCAAGTTGGAGAACAATATGCACGATGAGTCAAAGGATGACCAGAAGGTGAAGATACGCGACCAACTTGAGACTCGTGGATTGGAAGCCGCAAGAGACCATGAGATGCTTGAACTTGCAGGAACTCCTCAGGATATCGTAGATTTCCGACGCATCGTCGTCCCAGCATTGGTTCTCCATTCATGCCCCGAATGTAATGAAGAGATGGATCCCCGTTCAAGCCGCAACGTTGAGGACCCTGAAAGTTGGTCATTCATCTGCTGGGAATGTGATACGGCATTCTCCTCACCTCTATGCGATGTTGTTGATTCACGTCTAGAAAATGGTTCAACCATTGTCATCGATGAAGAGAAAGCACCAAGAGAAGCGGTTCCGGCAAAACCTGCAAGCAAGGATTTCACTACGGTCAGCGAGTTGATCATCAAGGATATGGAGAAGACTGGAGCGACTGCAGACCAGATGGCTGCGGCAACTGAAGCCAGCAGCCTGACTGGTGGCCTTATGTCAATCAATGACTGGATCGATCAGACTCTCGCTGCAAAGGGGTATATCCAGGCACAAGAAGACAGAGAGGATTTCATCCTAAGAACTGGTGCAGGTGCAACAAAATTCAACAAATGGATGAAGAAAGCAGGTCTGTATTTCAACAAGCAGACTGGACGTTGGACAAGATACGAAGATCGATGAGGGTTTCAAGTGCCACTCGTGGTTCGTTTCTTCAAAGGAAGTCTATTGCTAGGAAGCGCGCATGTTGATATGAAATCAACTCTGGTAGAATTGGCAGAAGAAGCCGGTGTAGAGATTCCTACAAGTTGCACATCAGGAACCTGTGGAACCTGTATGGTGAAACTATTGGAGGGCGAAGTGCCTTTGGATGACCCTCTGCCACCTGGTCTGGATGACTATCTGGTTGAACAATGTGCCCGATTATCCTGTATTGGAATTCCAACAGGTGAAACATCAGTGGACTTGACTCCGCCATTGTGAAGGCTACTAGCCTTCTCCAGTGTCCATGGGCGTCGCTGACTGGGGCACTACAGAATGGGGGCTTTTCACCTTCAATCTAGTTGCTGTAGCGTTTATCGTTTGGGCGATTCGCAAGAAGATAATGTCAAAACTCACTGAAGTCGAAGAACGCCATAACCGTAGTACTGAACGACGAAAATCGAAATAATTCCAAATCTTTCATCGTCGAAGCATTTGAATGAATGATGACGACGGCTGGCTATGGCTGAATTGCGTTTCCATACTCGGGAGGCTGGGCGTCTAGCCAGTGACCAGACCACGTTGGAAAATGTAGTTGAACTGGCAAAGGAATCGCAATGTGCGTGGTTGGATATCCTGAAACCAAATGAAAAGGTCAGACAATTCCTTCTTGACCTTGGGATTGATGAATTAGCCGTTGACTATTGTTTTGGCGATGCTGCAAACACAGTACAGGGATTTGATAATCACAATTTAATCGTTGTGAAGGCGAGAGATGCTGACAATAGATTGGATACTGAACCGATAGTGATTCTCGAGATTGAAAACTTACTCATCACAGTTAGACACTCCAAGATTCCGGCTGTGAATTCGTTTGCGACCAGGTTCAAAAGAGCAGAGAATGAAGAATTGGACCTCGGAACCGATTACCTGCTTTACGAGGTACTCGATGCCATCGCTGACGATTGGGTTCCAATTCTGAATGAATATTCTGATGACCTTGATGAATTGGAATACAGGGTCTTTGACCCGGCAAAGAAATACGATGATCTATTGGAGGGGCTACACGAATTGAAGAAACACCTGCGTGAAACTTCAAAGTCGATTGAATCATTGCAATCAGCACTACTCAAATTGCTGAAACCAGGTGAACGCATGGTTTCCAAGAATGCCATGAGACTATTCGTCGACCTGCAACAGATGACCACTACCTTGGTAAAACGAGCAAACAATTACTCTGCAGGAGCTACCAGCACCCGAGATACCTACCTCTCTCATGTGAATCTACGATTGGCTGAATCAAATGCGCAGTTGACTGAGGTCATGACTACATTGACCATCATCGGTGCAATCATGCTTCCCCTGACATTGATTGCAGGCATCTTTGGAATGAATGTTGAAGCATTTGAAGCCGGCAAAGGGTTTCTTGACCTATGGCAGATTATTGGCCTAATGGGCACCTTTTGTCTTATCATGCTACTCTATTTTTGGCGTCGTGGTTGGTTTGCCAAACTTCGAAATCGCTGATTAGTGATATTTTCTCGGACCCATCAACAATACGTTGAGGAAGAGCAGTCCTGTTCCTCCGACTGCCATCCAGAAACCTGTACTGAGTTCCATCTCCAACCACATCGTCATACCATCCCCTTCCAAAGGATCAACTTCGGGATAACTCTGTTCAAACGGATAGGTAAGATACCACCAAAGAAGAATTGAGATGGCCATCAATACCACAAGGAAATTGGTTGCTCTAATCGCTTTTCTTCCTCCTACATAACCCATGAAACTAGCACCAAAAGAAAGCATCAATGCACCCCAGATTCCATATCCTGCCTTCTGACCACCACTGGCTACATCTTCACAAGAACCATTGCCAAGGTCAAATCGTGCGCTCTCCCAACTCTCTGTTGTTGCCACATCAACCTGCATGCTTGGATGACCACAGGCGCGAGCGCTGCGGATGATTGTCTCACTGTCACCATTCTCCCAATTCTGAGTAGTGGTCCATTGCCATGGATCCTGTGCAACCCCAAAATGGCCTTCTCCCTTGTCTGCACTATCGGCATTGGGAAAGACATCTGTATCTTCAACCCAGGCGAAATTCAACTGGCACAATACCAGTAACATGATTCCACCTGTGAAACAGATTCGCCGAATCACGCGCTTGACCATGCACCTTCGTATCGGAAGATGGCCTTGACCTGTTCGCTTCAGCGACAACATTGAACGCCCACTCATCTAGTCGGGAGCATGGTTTGGCTACAACTGGTAGGGAAAGGAGTCCTCAGCGGAGCGATAGTGGTAGGGGCAAGTGAACTGGCAAAGAAGACAACATTGCTGGGCGCTTTAGTAATCTCAATACCGTTCACCAGCATCATGGCAATGATCTGGCTGTACAGAGATACTGGAGACACGGAGAAGATTTCTGCGTTCTCGGAATCCGTTCTCTGGCTGGTCTTGCCTTCATTGGTTCTGTTCATCGTCTTACCCATTCTCTTGAGGCGGGGCTGGGAGTTCACTCCAGCACTTGCTGTGGGTATTGCCGGCACCATCATAGCCTACGGAATAGGGCTGTGGGCCGCCTCGTCCTATGGTTCTGTACAATGATTCGTAATTTGATTCTTTTTCAATAAAAAATTCTGGATTTGAATCTGATTTTATCGAGAAGAAAATATATTTTGTTTTCCCCATTTTCAATGCAACTAGGAATTACAAAACATGAAACATCATTTGTGTACGAACTTGGTGAACGCTAAATCAATGCCTTGATATACAAATTTTTAGTGCCATTGTCATGCACTTGGAATTTCCAATATTGCGACAACAATAATCAACAGTAGAGGAATTACTGAATTGAATAGTTCACAGTAGCCCCAAACATTCTCAAATCCACGAAAAAAGCCAATCCTAGAGATACTGATTAACAATAGGGGTATCAAAAGTGCCATCCAAATCACAACATTCAGTTGCAATCATTGGAGCTGGGCCAGGTGGATTGGCTTCAGCTATGTTGCTGGCCAGATCTGGAATCAATGTCACTGTTTTTGAAAGATCAAAAAATGTTGGGGGTCGAAACAAGATCTTTGAACGAGACGGTTTCAAATTCGATTTAGGTCCCACATTTTTCCACTACCCAGAAGTTATTGAAGAAATCTTTCAAGCAGTTGGGCTCGATGCGCATGATGAATTGAAACTACACAAATTGGAAATCAACTACCGCTTGGTTTTTGGACAAGGCGGAATATTGGACTGCACCAGTAATGTTGAACAGATGTGTGATAGAATTGAACGACTTTCTGGAAAGCGAAATGCTGAGGCGTTCAAAAAATACTTGATGGATAATCGTATCAAACTGAAAAAGTCGCAACAATGTCTTCAAGAACCATGGTTTGGAATCTCCGACATCATTTCAGAACGAGTATTACGAATTTCATCTGTTCTTCGACCACACAGAACAGTGGCGAAGGATTTGATGAAACTATTCGATGATGATCGGCTGATGTTGGCAATGTCTTTCCAAACAAAATACTTGGGAATGTCACCTTTCAATTGCCCGAGTCTATTTACAATACTCGCATTTCTAGAATATGAATACGGCATTTATCATCCAATTGGAGGGTTAGGTACTGTCTCAGAAAAAATGAGCAGGATTGCCAAGGAACTAGGTGCGGAATTCCGGATGGAAGAAGAAGTAACTGAAGTCATCATGAAAAACAAAGAAATCAAAGGGATAGTTACAGCAAATGGACCATTCTATGCTGACAAAGTCATCATGAATGCTGATTTTGCCCAGGGGATGACTTCCCTGTTCCCTGATGATGTACGTAAAAAATGGTCCAATAGAAAAATCATGAACAAGAAATATTCTTGTTCAACATTCATGCTTTATCTTGGAGTTGACAAAACCTTTGACGATTTACCACATCATCAAATCTATGCTTCAAAAGACTATTTCAGTAATCTCGAAGATATCGAAAAACATCACCGCATAACTTGGAAGGACCCCTCATTGTATGTGCAGAATGCATGTGTAACCGACCCGCAATTAGCACCTGAAGGTTGCTCCACAGTCTATGCATTGGTTCCAGTATCTCATGTCCATGAAAACATAGATTGGAATAAAGAAAAAGAACAGTTCAAGCAAATAATTCTTGAACAGATTGAAAATAAACTTGGATTTGAAAATATATCGGAACACATAGTTTCAGAATTGGTGATCACTCCTGAGGATTGGGAGAAACATTGCTATCGTGGTGCTGTATTCAACTTGGCACATAGTCTTGACCAAATGCTATGGAAACGGCCAAAAAATGAATTTGATGAAATCAAGAATCTCTACTTGGTTGGAGGTGGAACTCATCCGGGAAGTGGCTTGCCTGTAATTTACGAATCAGCCAGAATCAGTTCAAAACTGATTCTTGATAGATTAGGAATCATTCCCGATTGGAATGGAATCGATACTTGGTTCAAAAGCAGAAAACGTCGAACAAAAACTCATCAAACAGCATGATCTAATGACATTGAACTGTGTTATCATATGAATAAAGAGGGTTTGAAATGAACGTGGATATTGTTGATGCTGCATATTTACATTGCAGAAATATCTGCAAAAATTCTTCAACAACTTTCTTCAGCTCTTTTTCAACCTTGAAAGTGGATAAACGCCGAGCAGTGCATGCAGTATATGCTCTATGCCGTTTGGTTGATGATATCGTGGATGGAGATGGTGAACCTGACATCCCAATTTCTGAAAAACTGATTGAAGAGTCAACTGAAAGAGATAAAATTCTGAGGAGAATTCATGCTGAAAATGAACCTGTGAATCCTCTTCCAATACATATGCAACGTTTGATGGCCTTGGTTTCGGTCAGAAACAACCTACAAAAAGCCAGTCAAGGAAGAATTTCTGAAGATGATGAACTGCTGTTCATTGCTCTACAAGATGTGTTTACAAAATATCCGATTCAGATGCAAGATTTTGAAACATTGATTGACGGAATGGAAGATGACCTGTTCTTCATTCAGCATCGTACTTGGGATGATCTTCGTTCTTACTGCTACAAAGTGGCTTCAGCAGTTGGTCTAATTTTGATTGAGATCTATGGCTATTCAGACCGTGCGGCTAGACTTCACGCAATTGATTTAGGAATTCAATTACAATTGATCAATGTGTTGAGGGATGTTTCTGAAGACTATGAACGTGGAAGAGTATATCTCCCAATAGATGTACTTGGTTCTTACAATATTGACCGTGATTGTTTGGACAAACCAGACCTGCACAAGAATAAGTCTTGGAGGAGTTTCATCGCTGAGTATATTGAAATCGTAAGCAAACATCAATCTTCTGCTATGCATTTGTTCAGGTATCTCGATGTACGCTCCAAATTCCAACCAATAATGATGTCAGATGCATATACCAAGATATTCAGGGAAATAATTCGAAGGTCGGGGGATGTATTCACTACACCTGTAAAACTGTCAAGGATTGCAAAGACATCATTGTGGATGAAGATGTTCCTGATGAAAATACGGTTGAAAATGGTATAGATTGATTCATTCAACCAAATAATTGCATGAAATACAACATCAATACATCAGGGAAAGCCAGATGATGTGTTGTTGAGCATTGGGTTGCCTCGCCCTATGGTTCTGTACAATGATTAATGCCATTTGTTCCATTCGGCGCCACTGTATGCCTTGCGATACCACTTGATCCCCTCATGATCCAGCCATTCCATTCCACCAAGGTTGACAGTTCCATTCATTGCTGCGGGTGGAGGTGGTACGTTCTTCTTCGGTTCCAGCATCACATCGAGACTAGGATTCTGAGCCTGTTCCTGCATCTGTCTGAAATTGTCTTCAATATCACCGCGTAGACGCTCAAGTTGCATTGCCTGATGTGGTCCGATGGAACGCATCATCAAGGAACGCTCGAATCGTGAAGCGACATCTCTCAATTCTTCAGAACTCTGTGCGTTCAACAATTCACGTTCATACCTCTTGGTGCGGGTTCCGCGCGTCAAGAAAGAGAAACAAAGCCACAGACCCAGTGGTATTCCCGCAAATACACCCAGAAGGTCCCAAGCACCCAATGCAATATTCGTGCCTGGTAGAATAATCTCGAACCCTTCAACCGGTTTGGAGGAAGAGGAGAATGGATTGGTGCCCTTCTGTAATTCAACGATATCCAATACTCCATCA
>CAXRJY010000038.1:0-3060 GCA_964230915.1 Candidatus Poseidoniaceae archaeon
AAGAATTGCACAACTATGTCCAACACTGGCAGAGACGTCTACTGCCTTGTAATCACCCAACAAGACTGTGGTGGGGGCTGTATTAGTGCCCGTAGAACCGTCACCTTGAACTCCTTGATCTCCATAACCCCAACACTTGACTTCTCCAGAGTCAAGCAAAGCGCAGGTGTGGTATTGCCCTGCTGCAACCTTCACTGCATTACCGCCAAGGTTGACTGCCGGCATCTGATCTCCCAATGTTGCAGTCGTACCACCGATTTGAGTGGTGTTTCCGAGTCCCAATTGATATTCGTAATTTCTTCCCCAACACTTCACTGAAGCATCATTCAATACAGCACATGCGTGGAAATTTCCTACACTGATTTGAACTGCAGATTTATTGTCGCCAAAATTAACGAACGCGAGATTCTCCCCCATTTCATTCGCCTGATCACCAATCCGATTGTTGGGAGAAGAGGTGCTTCCGATACCTAACTGACCATTTGAATTTTCACCCCAACATTTGACAAGGCCTTGGTTTGAACGTACACAGTAGAAGCTTGTTCCGGCTCCAATCTCAACAGGCCTGCTCAACAATCGTGAAACTGATGAAGAGGAATCGGGAGTTAAGATATCAGTTCCACTTGATTCAACCGTTGACTCAGCATCAGGTGAGTTCAGGTCGGTTGTCGAACCATATCCCATACGACCATCTCCACCTTCTCCCCAACACATGACCTTACGAGAATCATCAGAGGTCTTGAACAGGGCACAGGAAGTTGTACTGGACTCGGAAACTTCCACTTCCAATGGAGTATGTCCTGCGGGGATTGAAACTGTGACAGGTGTAGCCGTCATGGATGATGCAGTACCTCCATCTCCCAATTCTCCAGAGACCTCAGTACCCCAGCATTCAATGCTTGAGGCTACGACTATGCAGGCGTGCTCTACTCCCACAGAAACAGAGTAATGCTTGTCTCCAGAAGAACCTGCATCAACTCTTGTCCCCTTGATGGAAGAAGTGGAATTGCCCAGAATCTTGTCATCATATCCTTGACCCCAACATGCAGTTTCCAGACTTGATGAAAGAATCGCACAAGTTGCATCAGCACCAGCACTTATTCCAGAAAAGGTCCTTCCGTTCCAATCACTCGAGTAATGGCTACCAGTTGCAGAAAGGTCAACCTTCACGGGAACGCTACTGTTTGTGGAAGTGGTGGAGGCATTTCCTAGAACCATCTCAGATGAGCCGCCATTGTACCCCCAGCAATATACATCTCCGATGGTATTCAGAGAACAAGTGTGCCGATCTCCAGTTGCTACATCTTCAATCACTCCTACTGAGGCAGGAAGGACTACTTCTGAAGGGCTTGCTACAGTTCCACCTGAAATCAACTCTGTACTCGAATTGATACGGATATCATCAATATTCACCCTGTTGTTTCCACCTGATGATGAAGACCTTACTGAACTCCACTTGAAAGTGTGCGAGCCTGCATCGAAATCGAAAGATGCAGATTGAAATGAAGAAGTCGAAGTGCCGGACCAAGAATCCTGCAACACATCATCGATGTAGAATCTCAGATAATGGTTGGTCGCCGTGCTGGTCTTGTAATCAAAAGTGATGTTTCCAGCAGCAGTGAGCATGGATATCTCTAGGTCGCTCTGTTGGTTGGTTGAATTGATTTGTACTGCGATGGAATTGGAACCTGTTGAAGCAGCGTTGGTATCTATCCACCAAGGATAGGTAGAATCATCGTTCACCCACTCAAGTGTGCTGAAGTCTCCACTCTCAAATCCATCTTCCTGATAATTTCCAGGATTAGAAACATAATAATTCCCAGTTTGAGAATCACCGCCTTCGCCCCAGCAATATACTGAACCTGATGAGGTCGCCACGCAAGTATGATCTGAACCTGCAGATACGGATAATGCAACAACTCCGGATGGCAAGGATGCAACACTTGGCGCTTCAGAGGCTGAGGTTGTACCAATACCCAACTGGCCTTTGTCATTGGCTCCCCAACATACAACGCTTCCATCTGTTCCCACTGCACAAGCATGTGAAGAACCTGCATCGATATCTGATGCTTCAAAGTCAGTTGGAAGGTCAACCGACACCGCTTCATTCGATGATGACCCTGCTGAAGAATCGCCTAATTGGTCAACGTCGTTATTCCCCCAACACGAGACACTGCGGTCGTCGAGAATTGCACAACCAAAATCATCGCCGGTGGTTATGACATTTGATTCACCCACTGAGAGAAGGTCGTTCTTGGTATCGAACCTGTCGCAGATTCCATCCTCATCAAAATCGGCAGGTGTACTTGTTGAGTCCAATGCATCGGTCTGGCATCTTACTTCATCAAGGCCAGTCCAACCATCGCCATCTGCATCTTGCTGTAGACCAGAACCCGCATAATCAATGTCGTTCAAAACCCATAGGTCTTCGCTTGAAGGGTGGAGAGATGCCCATACTCGACCAGTTTGGCCAATCAGCAATGAAGTCCACTGTGGTGTTCCAGGCGCATTCGCCACAGTCTGCGTCTCCCAAGTACCAGAATTTCTGTTTGAAACAGCCAAATCAACAGATTCTCCTTGAGCCAAAATCCAAGGTTCACCTTCTGGACTGACTGCAATGTCAAGTTCACCACCAATCAATCCTGTTGTCGCCTCAGTTGACCAACTGGAAAATGTATCACAACTACTCTCGCACCAAGCATACAATGGAACGGCAGTCACATTTGCGTATACAATATGCAATGACGAGTCATAACCAATAGCAATAGCCACAGATGCATTACTGCTTGAGGCTGAAGCTGAACCATCGATAGTTGTAGAGGCATAAGTCCCACCAGAGGTCCTTGAAACATGTAACAAATCATCACTTGAACCGGATTCTTTGATCAATGCAAAATGCAACGTATCACTGGAATCAATGACCGAGTCTAGATTTCCAACTGCTGCTCCAACACCATGTGTATCCGAAGCCGACCAAGAGGAAGAACTGCTGCAGGAACTGGAACACGAAATTGTCTTCAAATCATTCGAGTCAATATATGCAATCAAGATATCACCTGA
>CAXRJY010000039.1:0-7781 GCA_964230915.1 Candidatus Poseidoniaceae archaeon
GGCAGTCAGCGGTCAGGACTTCGGGTCCTTCAGCGGTGACAAGAACATCGTCCTCTATTCTGATACCTATTCCTGCCCACTTTTCATCAACCTCTACATCAGGTCGCCATGCACCGAAGTACAATCCTGGTTCAACGGTCATGACCATGCCTTCTTCGAGCAGCCTTGGCTCACCATTCGGTCTGTAGACTCCTACATCATGGACATCCAACCCAATCCAGTGTCCGGTGTTGTGCATGTACCATTTGTTGAGTTCTCCATCTTCCCCAAGTGCATCTTCTAGACTCTGTTCAATTATGCCGAGTTTGATCAAACCTTCTGCCAGCACACGCCTTGCAGTGAAATGCGGCTCATTGTATGCTGCCCCTACCACGCAAGCAGCAATAGCAGCCTTCTGTGCATCAAGAACAACCTCATAGATGGCTTTCTGCGATTCAGTGAATTCTCCTGAGACCGGCCATGAACGTGTGATGTCTGCCGCATAGCCTTCGTATTCAGAGCCAGCATCGATGAGAACGACACCGTCTCCATCACAAACAGCATCATTTGCATGATAGTGCAGAATGGTTGCATTCTCCCCATAACCAACGATGCTTGGATATGCCCATGATTGGCCATTCCACATGAAGCACCCCTCGATGATGGCTTGCAGTTGCCATTCTCCTACTCCAGGTCTTGCAGAGCGCATTGATTCAATGTGGGCACGAGAACTGACTCGACTGGCGTGTCGCATCAATTCAATCTCCGCAGGGGATTTTCGCAGTCTCATTTCTGCAATTCGTCCGGAAGGGTCTTCGATGGAGATGGGTCCTTTGCCGAGCAGTTGTCTTGCTCTCGTCTTGCTTTCGAATGCTGAATTAACCAACGAATCTACCACGTCATTGTATCCAGTTCGATGCAGTACGCGAGAACACTCATTCAACATTTCAGTCAATCTCTCTTGCAGATCATCGATGCTATGGGCTTCATCAATTGGCCAAGATTCCTTGGCACCTTCGACTCCAGGGCGCCTTCCATGCCAGATCTCCATCAACACATTGCGAGGTTGAACAAATAGTTCCATCCTCCATCCTCCATTAGAATGGCGTGCAATCATGACACTATCAGGGTCTTTCCAGCCGCATAGATAGAGCATGTCGCTGTTGTTTCTGTATGGATATTCTACATCACCGCTTCTAGCTGATTCAGGGTTGCAGACGATGATCAACAAGTCATCCTCATTCAGTTGATTGAACAATGTCTGTTGACGAAGTCTGTACTCACTTTCTGAGATGCTCACACTGGGCGGTGAAATGTAGGCTTCCTCTCCGAACATGAGACTGCGAGTAGACAGTGTTATTCAAGCGTCTCTATCATTGGATTCCTTCAAATTTTCACCTTTCTCGGTTTCCTTTCCTTTCTGATTCTTCCATGAAGGTAGTTCATTGATAGAGAGTTCCCGGTCATCCTTGTGCATCTGGTCATTGATAACCCACATCGCAATAAGAATGAGAATTATTGCTATGATGATCGGTAGCCATGAAAACTTGCTCTCTTCAGCGTTCATCATCACTGAGTCTTCTGCGGAACCAGCAACTACCAGTTGAAGACTGATGCTTGTACTACTCCCATCATCATCTGTGAGTATCAGTGTGAGGTTGTGCACTCCGGATATTTGCTCCCGTTTCACAGTCAATAGTGCGGTGTTGCCAATGCTATCTCCATCCAGAAGCCATGTCCTGCTGAGTCCACCAGTTAATAATTCGTCATCGAATGAGTTGCTGCTGTCAAAAACCCATGATTCAGAATCAGGTAATCGAATGATTTCAGAATCGCTGAGAGCCACTGAATCCAAGCGTAACTCCAGCACGGGTTTTCTGTTGAGTACGCTTATTGCATGGCTGGTAGAATTCATTTTTCCTCCAATATCGATGACTGTTAGATGGATGGTGTAGTCACCGCTGGAATTAGTATCTAGATTCAGGATTCCTTGTTCTTCTTTTTCCCATTCGTAGGGTACACGCACCTCATCTCCTTGGTGAATGGTCCAAACATAGTGAAGCCCTTCCCAGCCCCATCCGGGGTCTACTGATCCTGTTCCATCGATGGCTGTCAGTGTTGATTCATTGACCGAATCAGGCCCTATCAAAGACGCTATAGGAGATTCACGATTAATTGAAACTCTGAACCAGATTGGCTGTCCTTGATTCATTGCTGCATCATAAGGTATCAAACATCCCATCCATATTCCATCCTCCCACTGCTGGAGATATGGGTCATTCAAGTGCAATGTGGCGCTGAAACTGTTGTCGTCATTCCATTCATTAACAGTAACTTGTTGAGTATTGACTAGTGTCAATTGCCCACTGTTGTTCCAGTTCTGCCATAACGCACAATCATCCTGTGTACAAAGAATGGCCTCTAGAAACACTTCTTGTTCTGTACCGCCATCATCACTGAGTATTCCTTCGAAATGAATCGCATCATCTGTTACATCGTGAACATCCGGTGAAAAGAGGATGCCAATTGGTTCCATACTACCATCACTGATCTCAGTGAACAGAGTGGTGCCGCTTCTTGCAGTACTTCCGTCTTCTCCAAGACCGATGAATTCTATGATGCAGAGGCAATCCAAGGAATTGTATCTCTGAATATTGATTGTCCAGTTCCATTTATCATCTTCAACTTTAGTGAAAGTAGAATGCTGCCCTTCTGAGGCATTCACCAAGGTTCCAGAATCGATATCGATTACTTTCTCACCCCGTGAATCGTACATTTCCCAAGTCAATAACACAGGTTCCCTAGTGGCGTATCCTGTGATTGATATATTGTCCTCAAACAATGTCCCTGCACCGGTTTCAATTACTAACCAGTTCTCGATGATAGCATCGCTCATTGCCATCTCTGCGGATGCATTGTACGTCCCGCCACCAGTATTCAGAGGTGCGAAGAAAATAGAGCCGATTAGAACGGTTATCATCAAACACCAGCGCTTCATCTGTTCACCTCAAGCACCAACTGGTGCGAGTTGGATATGAACGCTACCCTGTGTTGCCTCATTCGATATCGCTACAACTCTGTCCTTGTCCAGGGAAACTGGTTCTGTCGTTTGGATTGGTGTTCCAGTAGTACTCACAATAGTTGTGTTTACCATCACCATCGAAGTCAGCCAGTCTATCTGCAGGATCCATTGGATCGAATTCAAAGTAATATTCCCAACCAGTCGCCATACCATCTCCATCATGGTCCTGATGATAGACTTCAGGCCCATCTTCCCATGAATCTCCATCAGTATCATTGGATATTGGATTAGTACCATTTTGGAACTCCTCAAAATTAGTATAATTCTCTAGGTTGTTGTAGAACTTAGCACCATCTGGAGTGTTGGGGTCAATATGGCAGTTAGAACCAGCAGGGTCGTCCCAATCCGGGCAATAGCGGTTGTATAGTCCGGTACGATTCAATCCATCATTGTCAGCATCTTCTTCTCCATCATTGATTCCATCAAAATCACTGTCGATCAATGATGGGTCCATCAGTCCACGCGCACCGTATGCAGAAAGAGTGGAGTTGTCCACCAGTCCATCCTCAAGTGCCATCTGTGAATAATCAACTTCCCAACCATCAGGGAGATTATCCTGATCAGTATCATCATCCACTGGATTGGTGTTCCACCGGTCAGGTGCTTCAGCACTGTTTGCAAGGGTGTCGTTATCCACATCATAGGTGTCATCCTTGAGACTGCCTAAGGCTGGGTCAAGTGCCCAACGTCCTTGACAACTACATTTCTGATTCTCGGGTAGAGCAAATCCTGAGAGGTTCATTTGATCCATGGCAAATTGCTTCTCTAGAATGAATCCTTGATTCTGGTTCTGGAATAGATATCCTCCTGCTTCAAGTCCACATTGTGACATGGAATTACAATTTGGCGGCAGCCAAGGCTCCGCTACGACCCAAAGGCTGTGTGAATTGGTATTGTCCTCAAGCGAACGAACTTGCATTTCCCAGCCATCAAGCATTCCATCACCATCAGTATCATTGACTAGAGGATTAGTTGGATTCTGCCATGGTCGAGGAACATGCAGAACCTCTGAACCATCATCTAAGCCATCGTCGTCGGTGTCAGAATTGTTGGCGTGGGTGATGTAGAGATCTTGTCCTTCAATCACTTCCTCTCCATCTTCAAGGCCATCATTATCGGTATCGAACATACATGGGCTAGTGGAATAAGCTTCTCCATCCCATTCGAACCCATGCACTGCTTCAGTATAGTCACCGAGTCCGTCACCATCAGTATCCGCATTGGATGCGTTTCCTCCTTGGTCACAAATCTCTGAGAATTCCCGGTAGTCAGATAATCCATCATCATCAGTGTCCCATGTTCCAGGGTCGCTTGTTACTCTGATTCTCTGAGTGCCCTTGTTGACGACAAGAATTTCCCATCCCATGACTTCAATTCCATCCTTGAGTCCATCTCCATCTGTATCACTGACAAGTGGGTCTGTTGAACGGCCATCAATTATTCCATCCCCATCTCTATCCTTGGCATTGTACTCCATTATGTTGGTGAATTGCTCACTTTCTTCTACTATCAGCATCAATTGCTTTAGTCGTGAAGTGAATTTGTGATTGATGGTCACATTTTCACCGAATTCGTACACATAGCCACTGACTGGAGCCGGAATAGGAACTTGTTGTGTGATTCCACCAGGTAATGTGATCTGGACGGTCATCACAGTTTCATTTGCGCTAACGTAATCTCCAATTGCGAAATGAATCACCTTGATGGTAGCGCTGTTCTCTAATTCGTTGTAGAAGACTCCACCATCTCCATCAGCATCCCATCCATCTTGGTCAGGGTCTTCATCTGCATTGGCTCCATCACGAGGATGCAGTCCATTCGTTGCTTCCCATCCATCTGGCATTCCATCGGAATCTGTGTCTTCCAACCATGGACTTGTATAGTTGTCTGGACCAAAGGAATCCGCTACTTTGTATTCTTCAACATTGGAAAGTCCGTCGTCGTCCCAATCTCCGAATGAGTCGCTGCTATTAGCAGGTTTCAGAATCTCTCCAGGGTCTACACCCATTCCAGCAAGTGGGTGGTCGCTGAGATCGCCATAGCAATGTTCGAAACCATCAGGCATTCCATCGCCATCAGTATCCCAATCTCCAGGGCCATTCCTGAAACCATCTTCATCCATGTCTTCGAGGAACCATGATAATCCATCGTCACCACTCACATCATGGAATGGTGCTTTCTTGTAGACTGGATTGAGCAAAGAAACTCCGCAGTGCATATCTAACTCGATATTTCCATTCTCTGCCTTGCCAAAGCCGATTTCAACAGGATCAGATAACAAATCTCCATCACTGTCATGGGAATCTGGATTGGTACCCCATCTCTCCTCCTCATAGTTCAGAAGACCATCACCATCTGAATCATCAACTGCATCACAACTGACATAACCATTCATATGCATATCAGCAAAAGTCTCTTCTCGACCTGGTACGTCCTCAAATCTTGGGATAATGACCTGAAGTCTAGTGGCATCATCGGTTATCATTGAACAGTTCCAGTTCCCGTCAAGAGGGTCGAACATGGTGATATTTTCTCCATTCCAGTTTACTGTGGTTGTATACATCGCTTCCCAGCGGTCATTGAGGCCATCATCATCAGTGTCCGGTTTTCGAGGGTCAGTTCCAAGGTTGGCTTCTTCAGTATTGGTCAATCCATCTTTGTCAGGGTCTCCATGAGGTCCATCATCTGGATCTGGCCAAGGGTCTCCTTCGCTGATTTCTGCTTCACTGTCAGGAGTGGTTTGGGCATTATCAGGGTCGTCGTCATCACCCTCACCATCATCAAGTGGATTGAGTCCATTGGCAATTTCCCAACCATCCTCGAGACCGTCCCCGTCAGTATCACGTTTGGTCGGGTCTGTTCCATATGTGCTCAGTTCCATTGAATCAGCTAATCCATCTCCATCATTGTCTTCATACTTCGAAGTTGTTTCATCTCCAGGGTCCAATGAATCTTCTCCCTGCCCCTCATATCCTCCAATATCTGCATCGGTTTGCATATATCCGCTGACCCCTACAAACATCGCTCCGAACATCATCGTTGAGAGTATAGCCGCATATGCCATTTGATTGTGAGATAGACTCATGTTTATTCCTCCGACATGACGTAGTCATGAGACAGTGTTTCCGGCGAGCACTGTTTCATCAATAAACCCTGTGGGTGTATGGGCACACCCTATTTCGCCGCAGTACGTCATTCAGACTACCGTGTTACATCTCAAGCGATTTCATGTCTTGAACAGACTTTGACGATGTGTAAGGCACCTTCTTGGCGCCATTCGGCCCGAGGCTGACGCCCAAATGCACGTTGCCAGCAAGCCATTAATCGCCCTGTCAAGAGAGCCGGATGAAATGAACTCCTGAATGCTAATTCTATACCTCCATGTGTGTCGGTAGACTTGCAGTGCTCCATTTCTCCTAGTCCTGATTTCGAAAAGAACGTCTCGGCCACTCCTTCCCAGTGTTCTGTTTCTGCAATCATGACATGCTCACCTCCATCGATGAAGGCTTGCTTCTCTGCTCTAGCAAAGATGTTCCACACTGAAATTCTAGCATCATCCTCGAGTTCGAGGATAACTGTTCCATCGTCGAATCTATTTGTCGTGTGTGGAAGGATTTCATCTTCCAATCTCAACATCATATCGCGACTCATCATGAAACAGCGTCTGCCGCCGACTTCCCAACCCGCATCATGTTTGTCAACAGCCGGAAAAACATGATTAGAAGCACGGCGCTCTCCGTCTTTCCATACTGCATTCAGATTTCTTGGAGGGTGGGCCTGTCGTGAATCTGGTTCTAGAATGATATTGGTTCTAGAAGCATCATGTTGCTCCCATCGGAATCTGAATCGAGAACCTTGCAATACTTCCCATGCTCCAGCACCTTGTCCGCCAGCCATCGCGCTCTGAATCTGCTGCTCCACTCGAATACGACCTTCTGACTGAACACTCAGCATACCTACTCCACGTTCACTCCAATCTTCCAGTAACCATGGAATCCGTTTGCGTTTGCTGAAAATTCCTTTTGGAAGTGGAACAGTACGTCGATTTTGCCGCCAAGTCTCGTGATCAGCAGCAGCATGAGCCAATCTTCGACCGAGTGGCTGTCCTGCGAGTTCTTCCATGTGGTTGAACCAATCAAGCATATGGTCGATTGAAATCAACACGTGTGGATTCATTTCGAGACATGTATCGAGAAATAGGCCATCCTCGCAGACAAAACGTTGTGAAAGGCGCTCACTCATCGCTTCATCGAGGCGAGAATCCTGCGCATCCACGATAGGCATGGAAGCCTCTGGATAATGGATACATTTGACCCTTATCCGAATCGGATTGTAAAATTGAGACCCGCAAACTCATACACCGGCCAACAAAGCATGCTGCATGGGAGGAGAGAGTTTTCCCGAACCGCACCAGCAGCCATCAGGTACCGCTCCTCCGCAAGAGTCTCTGAAATGGATACAATCACAGGTCATCAGGCATCACCAGCGTTTTGCTCGCAGTATTCCATTGATAGCAAGTGAAAACCTGGTCAGTCCACTCGCTGCAGAGATGTTCAGCAGCGACCTTCATAATCGCTACGCTGAAGGGCTTCCTGGCTCCAGATATTACGAGGGCAATGCAGATTATGATCCCATTGAAGAGCATGTTGAGAATTTGGCCAAGAAATTGTTCGGCGCCCCATTTGCGGATGTGCGTCCAATCTCAGGAACTACCGCAAAC
>CAXRJY010000040.1:0-8106 GCA_964230915.1 Candidatus Poseidoniaceae archaeon
CCTTCGCTTCGATATCTTCGATCAGTGCAGGATTCACTTCGTAGCGATGACGATGTCTTTCGTCGACATGTGCAGCACCGGACTAGAGTTCACGAGTCGTACATTCATCGACCTGAAACATGGTTGGTCGGCTGCCTAGACGCATGGTTCCACCAAGGTGTGTCTTGGATATCTCAGGCATGAAGACGATGACAGGGTGTGGGGTTTGTTCATTGAATTCGGTTGAATTTGCATCTTCCCATCCAAGTACGCTACGACAAAACTCGATGACAGCAATCTGTAGTCCTAGGCATACTCCGAGGTAGGGTACTTTGTTCTCTCTGGCATAGCCTGCTGCGAGAATTTTTCCTTCGATTCCGCGGTCGCCGAAGCCACCGGGCACGAGAATACCGTTGGCTAGTTTCAGTAGGCCCCAAGCATCGTTGTTCTGTTCTGGAGACTCTTCAAGGTCGGAAGCCTCTATCCAATCGATTACCAGTTTGCGACCGACCTCGAATGACGAATGCTGCAGAGCCTTGATGACGCTGAGATATGAATCGGAGAGTCCAGTGTACTTTCCAACCATGGCAATATGGATCTCCTCAGAGAGATTGTCAACTCGGTCGGCCATCTGTGACCACGAGTCGAGGACTGGGCGTTCCGAAGGCAATTCAAAGCCAAGTTTGTCAGCCAACATCTGGCTCACGTCTTGTTGTTCAAGCAACAGAGGAACGCGGTAGATATTGGAGACATCATGCGCAGAAAGTACAGCCTCAGGAGGGACGTGGCAGAACAATGCCAATTTGTTTCGAACATCCTCCTCCAATGGTCGCTCGCTACGACAGACCAGCATATCGGGAGTTATTCCCAAACTGCGTAATTCCTTGACTGTATGTTGTGTTGGTTTGGTCTTCTGTTCCCCGACCACTCCAATGACTGGAACCAGTGAGACATGGACGAAGCATACATTCTCAGGACCTGCACGGAACTGGAATTGTCGCAATGCTTCGATGAACGGTGCTGATTCAATGTCTCCTACAGTTCCTCCGAGTTCTATCACGCAGACATCGGGCACTTCTCCGCTATCGTCTGCAGGCCGCTGTGCAACATCCTCGATCCAATCCTGAATGGAATCTGTGATATGCGGAATGACTTGCACCGTCTTGCCGAGATAATCGCCACGTCGTTCTGCTTCGATCACCTTGGAGTAGACCTTGCCAGTGGTCAGATTGTTGTCACGTGTCAGATTGACATCGAGGAAACGTTCGTAATTGCCGAGGTCAAGGTCCACTTCTCCTCCATCATCGAGTACGAATACCTCGCCGTGTTCAAACGGAGACATGGTTCCTGCATCGGTGTTCAAGTATGGGTCGATCTTGATCGCCGTAGGGCGCATCCCAGCACTCTTCAGCAGCACTCCTAGGCTTGACGCAGTGACTCCTTTTCCAAGTCCACTGAGGACTCCACCTGAGACGATGACGTACTTCATATCACATCAACGGGATACGGAGCCGACATATGCCGTACATCAAGATTCTCATTCAAGAGTTCACCAGATGAATGGAATTGCGGCGGAAATGAACATCAATAACGGGATGATGAGCAGTTCAAGGGTTGAGCGAGTCCGCTTCAACAATCCAAGTTCTGTTCCTCTACTCAGACTCGCTTCCATTCCAACATCTTTGTTTCCTCGCATGACCAGAAGAGATTGTTGTACCGATTTATCAGAAGGGCACTCTGCCAGATCATCAGCATCTCGTTTCTCAACTCGTCCCAAGCAGTATATCGGATCAAACGTCGTCACTGCTTCAATACTCCAGCGCCAGTTTCCAGATTTCCATGCTGCGAGATCTTTACCCCAATCACTTTCCTTGAATGTGTCAGGTTCGACAATGATTCCACCAGTTCCGTCATGGATGATGAATCGAGAGATTTCTTCACCTGATGCCATCTTCTTCCATCTCTTGTTCTTTCCACTTCCAACCTGCTTTTCTTCAGTCCATCTGTATGCTAGACAGCCCCCAACTTCGGTGACTTGATGTTCTCCAACTTTTGCAGTCAGGGTCCCAGTAGGCATTGGCAATGCTTGCCCAACCACTTCAGCAGGCCCAACTGCAATGCTTCGAATGGTGCTTGTTGGTGTATCTCTGAGGTTGTGGATGAATTTCCAGTTCCTGTAAGAAAGGTATACCCAGACCAATGTGAAGAGTACGATTCCGTATCGCAGAATGTTTCCGAAGATGATGTGTCCTTCGCTTCCATGTCTCGCCAACAAGTCAGCAGATAACCAGATGGTGAAGGTGACGAATCCAACCGCAGCGATACTGTAGAAAGTCAAGGTTGCAGGAGTTGGCGTCCCAATCAGATTAGGGTGTTCAGGAATCAATTCTTCTTCAGGACCGCTTACCCACGGGTCTTTCAGAATGACCTCAGATTTAGGAGGGGGAAGTACCCACTCATAGTCGTCCGGCGACCTAGTCAAATCACCGGATCTAGAAAATTCTCCATCGACGAATTTGTAGATAGGCCTTGGTGGTCTTCCTTTTCTGAAGTAGTTCAAATCTCTGGACAGGGAGGTAGGTGTGGACAGCATCAGGAACAAACAGCCCAGCATCGCGAAAGTCATCGCCCATCTTTGTCCGTCTTCTCGATCGGTCACTTCAGAAGGAGGGTTGTCTCCTTCACCTGCTGAGAACAACCAGAGTGTCTCTCCATCATCAAGGACAAACATGGTGATTTTCGAACCCACTCCAATCTCCCATGGCGATATACTGCTGGGGCAGTGCCGACTTTCTTCATTGATCTCCGGACCCCATGTACGTTCGGTCCATTTGACATCATATTTCGAACCCGTCAGAGGTTGTATGGTAAGTTTATCTTGATGTATGTGCATCTCAGTACTCCATTCGCCTTCGTCATTCTGCACACAGGTGATAGTAGCCAATCTGCCGTTGTCGATACGACCTTCAAGATACAACCATGCACCAGTTTCCCCTTCTTTGAATCCGAGTCCTAATTGTTCTAATTCATGAGGCTGTTCAGGGTGGTCCAGTTTGATGGCATCATCTACAGGTATTGCATCTGCTGTATCCAAATTGAAGGTATAGAACAACAATCCAACAACAAGAAACAGTAGAGCAATGATCCATAGAATCCAGATTCCTACGGAAAATGGTAATGTCAACTGAAAGAAACCGTGGTCGAGTTCATCGGAATGGAAACGAACATCTTGTTCACCATCGAGTTCTGAGGCCTCTTCCGCGGCCGCCTCTTCGGGCATGTGTTCGGATTATGGACTCAGTTCAAGAATATGCCTTTGATTTCATTCGAAGTCAAGAACGACCTTTCCGCATTCTCCAGTCAGCATCAGGGAAATGGCTTGTTTGTATTCAGTCCATGGCATTCGATGGGTAAGTACGGATTCCACATCCAACTCCTCTTTGACCAGCAATTCCTGCATGGTATCCCAGGTTGCCCACATTCTTCTCCCATTGATTCCCTTGACGTGTAGATAGCGGAACACGATTTCATTGATAGGGACTACCGGGTCGCTTCCATAGACTCCTAGAATGTTCAGATAACCCCCCATCCGGGTGCTCTTGATCGCATTGGAAAGGGCTGCAGGAGCACCACTGAATTCACATGAGTTGTCTACTCCAGCACCATCTGTTGCTTCTAGGACCGTCTCGACCACATCATCTCCTTTGCCCAGTACTATATCTGCACCCAGTTTTCGAGCGATATCCATGCGGTAGTCATTGTCCCAATCTGTTGCAATAATTTTCGCAGCGCCCATGTTTTTTGCGACATCCACCGCGAACAACCCGATCGGTCCTAGTCCATGTATTGCTACAGTCGCACCTTCCACCGGTCCTCCAGTCAAGGTATGAATGGCATTTCCTAATGGGTCCTGAATTGAGCCATGCTCAGGATCAAGCCCCTCAGGGTTGTGTCTTGCTGAAGATGCGGGGATGGTGAAATATGGTGCGAAAGCACCGTTGGAATGAACTCCAAAGATTGCTCCGTCTTCACAGACGTGTGCGTTTCCTTCTTCGCACCGAGGGCAGTTCCAACAAGCGAGGTGACATTCAACAGCAACGAAGTCTCCAATCTCGTGTGATGTGACGCCTTCTCCGAGTGCAACAACATATCCACAGGTTTCGTGGCCGGTAATCGTTCCCAAGGGAACTTCCTGTTGCGCCCATTCATCCCATTTCCAGATATGGATGTCAGAACCACAGATGCTGGTTGAGAGGGTCTTCACGAGAATTTCTTCTGGCGCAGGACTTGGTACGGTGTGCTCCAATAGTTCAAACCCGTCTTCTTCAGGGCGAACCTTGGTCCATGCCAGCATGGTCGCCGGTAGTTCCGCCATGTAACCTGCTGTGGGTCCCCTGCCTTCATCATTGCCACCTGACAATTGGGGTTTGATTTTGCAAGAGTTCATAAAGGGAGACTTACCCGCTCACTATACAACCGATGGTTAAGTAGTGGTGAGAATGACTGAGCAAGGCGATGAAGACCCAGTAGATTGGGAGGAACAGATGCTGAACAAGCTCGCAGAGATGTTCAAGCAGATGGGGATGGATGTCAATCCTTCGACCCTGAAAGACATGATGGGGCAATTCCAGAAGAAATTCGAAGAAATGGGCTTTGATGCTGAGAAGATTGCAAAGGGAGATGTGAATCTCAACTTTGATCTATCCAACCTTAGCAAGATGTTCTCCGAGGGCGGTAATCTCAATGACATGTTATCCAATCTCGGTTTCGATGTCCAGGTCGACGCGAAGCCTACCGAAATACCAGTTCCAGAAGACGATGATGTTGAGCAGGTCAAACAGTTACCTGCTGCTGATGTATATCTTGATGGTTGGGATATGGCGATTACTGTCGATTGCACCACAGAGGTAGAGTTGGAAGAGAATATCATAGAACTGGAACTCATTGAGAAAGGTTCGTTGTTAGAGATAATGAGGTCCACTCAGGTAGCACCTGTGGCTCGTATCGAGTTACCACATCAATGCGATGAATTGGTCGAATGGTCATTCAATAATGGAATACTCGATGTCACACTCAAATTGACTCCTCAAGGTTCTGCAGTCGGAGAAGATCAGGATGATGCGGACGACGATGGTGAGGACGATGATATTCCAGATGTAAGCATCGATTTGTCCGATGATG
Organism: Candidatus Poseidoniaceae archaeon; assembly: GCA_964230915.1. Classification (GTDB taxonomy): domain Archaea; phylum Thermoplasmatota; class Poseidoniia; order Poseidoniales; family Poseidoniaceae; genus UBA226. The sequence continues at coordinate 5,161 of CAXRJY010000040.1, forward strand.
ATGAAGATGAAGACGATGGTGGAATACCGATTCTTTGATGATAAAAACAAGGTGAAAAATATGGCAAAAGTGATAGGAATAGATCTAGGAACAACGAACAGCTGCGTAGCGACTCTTGAAGGCGGGGAACCGGTGGTTATCGCCAATGCAGAAGGAGCCCGAACCACACCTAGTGTGGTCGCATTCGCCAAGGATGGCAGCGAAAGGATGGTCGGAGTCGTGGCCAAGCGTCAAGCAGTGACCAATTCCGAACGTACATTCATGTCTGTAAAGAGGCAGATGGGAACCAATTGGAAGGAAAATGTGGATGAAACTGATTATACTCCACAGGAAATCAGTGCCATGGTGCTTCAAAAATTGAAGGCTGATGCAGAGGCATACCTCGGTGAAGAAGTGACACAGGCTGTGGTGACATGTCCAGCATATTTCACCGATGCTCAGCGAAAAGCAACCAAGGATGCGGGTAGAATCGCAGGTCTGGAAGTTCTTAGAATCATCAATGAGCCAACCGCTGCTGCTCTAGCATATGGCGTGGACAAGGGTGATGACCAGACCATTCTCGTTTACGATTTGGGTGGTGGAACTTTTGATGTTTCAGTACTTGAGATATACGAGGTTGATGGCCAGCCACAGATCGAAGTCAAGGCAACCAATGGGAACAATAAACTCGGTGGTGACGACTTCGATGAGAAGATTATTGATCACCTGGTTGAGGAAGTCAAGAAGAGCACAGGTATTGACCTCTCCAAGGATGTTCAGGCGATGAGTCGTCTGCGCGAGGCTGCAGAGAAGGCCAAGATTGAACTCAGCGGTACCATGCAGAGCCAGGTCAATCTACCATTCATCACCATGAAGGATGGCAACCCAGAACACCTTGACATCACTATCAGTAGAGCCAAGTTCGATGAGTTGACTGCAAGTCTGGTCAAGAAAACGATGACTCCAACAAAGAAGGCGATGAAGGATGCAGGAGTTTCCAAGGGAGAGGTTGACAAAGTCCTCTTGGTCGGCGGTTCGACAAGGATTCCTGCAGTACAGGAAGCCATCGAGAAAGAGGTTGGAAAGTCTCCATTCAAGGGTATCAATCCTGACGAAGCGGTTGCTGTCGGCGCTGCATTGCAGGCTGGAATCATTGTCGGTGATGAAGGTGTATCAGACATACTTCTGCTCGATGTCACACCCCTAACTCTAGGAATAGAGACTCTTGGTGGAGTCATGACGACCATGATTGAGCGAAATACCACAATACCAAGTCGTAGGTCTGAAACATTCAGCACTGCAGCAGACAATCAGCCAGCAGTCGAGATCCATGTACTTCAAGGAGAGAGAGAATTCTCCAAGGATAACATCACCCTTGGTCAGTTCCATCTTGTGGGGATTCCACCAGCGCCACGGGGGATGCCTCAGATTGAGGTAACCTTTGATATCGATGCGAATGGCATTGTCAATGTGAGTGCTAAAGACAAGGGCACTGGCAAGGAACAGTCAATCAAGATAGAATCTGCAACCAGTCTTTCAGAGGATGAAATACAGGAAAAGATTGCTGAAGCAGAAGCCAATGCAGAAGATGACAAGAGACGCAAAGCCAAGATTGAATTGCGAAACATGGCAGACCAGGTGGTCTATCAGACTCGACGCACTCTCGACGAGACTGGCGACAAGTTGGAGGATGATGACACGGCTCCAGTCAAGCAGAAACTTGAGGAATTGGAACAATTGGTTCAGGATGAAGAAGGTAAGCCATTCGAACTCGAAGCCATTGATGAGGCAGCGATTCAGGCCAAGGTCAAGGAAGTTGAAGAAGCGATGCACGCTATTTCAGCCAAACTCTACGAAGCAGCTGCAGCCGATATGGCTGCACAGGAAGCCGCTGGAGATGGTGCAGGATCTGATTCTGGAGATGACGACGTTGTCGATGCAGACTTCGAAGTTGTTGACGAGGATTGAGGCTCTCTATCGTCAGGGTTCAAGGGTGGGTTCACTGTGGGACGGTCGTTGACATGACCGGCCAAGATGATTCCAGCATACTCGAAGAGACCGAGAGGACCACTGGAAGAGCTGCTCTGCGCAAGAACGTGCAAGCAGCAATGGCACTTGCTAATACTGTCAGGACTACACTTGGTCCAAAGGGCTTGGATAAGTTGCTTCTCGATGAAGAGGGCCGCATCCAAGTCACTAATGACGGTGTGACTGTGTTGGAGGCTGCAAGAGTTGAACATCCAACTGCTCGAATGATGATTTCTAGCAGCAGTATTCAGGACAAAGTGGCTAGAGATGGAACCACTAGTACCCTATTGGTTGCTGCTGAGTTGTTACAGAATGCTTGGGACCTTGTTGCACAAGGCGTTCATCCTACAGTGATTGCCAGTGGGTTCAGGATGGCTGAATCTGAATCTCAGAAATTTCTCGAAGAAATATCCAGGGGACTTGGTGGCGATGATGAGATGTTACAAGCGACACGCACCGCCTTGGCTGGAAAGGGTGAATCGAGTATGCAGGAGAAGATATCCTTGCTCGCAGTTCAGGCAGCAGCAGCGATTGTGACCGAAGAGGCAGGTAAGGTTCGGGCGGACCCGACCTTGGTCAAGGTTCTTGCAAACAAGGGTGGACAGGCAAGTGACAGTTCTCTGGTCACTGGTGTGGTGATTGCCAAGAAACCAGCTCATCCAGAGATGTCAGGAAATATTGATTCTGGTAGAATCTTGTTGATCGATGGAGGCATAGAACGAAAGAACACCGTTATGGATACAAAATTCAAGATCACTCAACCAGGTATGCTCGAGGCATTTCGTGCCAAGGAGAGTGAAATACTCAGAAAACAAGTGGATGCTGTTGTGGCTCTCGGTGTAGAAATCATCGCATGCAAAGATGGAATTGATGATGAAGCACGTTCATTGTTGGAGGCTGCTGGAGTCACAGGATATCGAAGAGTCAATCGAAAAGATA